>JBDNHS010000099.1:0-1207 GCA_041688685.1 Kapaibacterium sp. (SeqCode) | reverse complement strand
ATCTAAGTTTGGCTCAGTCTTGTCCCTTGTTACACCTATAATATCTAATCTTTGTGGACTTAGATTTACAAATTCAACAATATTCATAAAATCAGGCATTTGATTATAAGAATCACCGCACCAAGAACCACTAAAAAATATGAATTTAACTTCAGGATTTTCCTCTAATATTTTTTTGATATTATTTAATTTAGTTAAATTATTCCCTTTTTTGAGATTGTTTTTTGATTCTTCTAATTCTTCTTTGTCGAGTTCCCAGCCAGAAAAATCCAGCCATTGCTCCCAAGTAGTGTGTCCGATAACATCTGCTTTTTGTTTGTAAACTATACTCATTGTGATAATTAAAATTGTTCCAAGAAATATTATAATTGTATATTTATTTAACATAATATCTTTAATAATTAAAAAATAAATAAAACATAAGAGAACTGACGATTATAAATAAAATTAATTCATAAGTCTAAATGTTAAATTAATTCTTGGTTTTAGTACTTTTTTTGATTTTGGTAATGAATGAAGCCATTCCTCTTGTGTTTTGTTCTTCATTATCAACAAACTGCCATTTTCTAAAATTAAATCTTGTTTTTCTGAAGTTTGAATATTTTTAAATGAAAACTTCCTAATAGCACCCAAACTAAGCGACGCAATTGAAGAGTATTTTTTTATACTCTTTTCGTTGTCTTTATGCCAGCCCATTCCGTCATTTCCATCAAAATAATAATTCAATAGACAAGAATTAAATTTTTGATTTGCAGTTAATTCTATTTTTTCCTTAAGTGCTCCGAATGTCTTATCCCAAATGATAGCTTTTCGATTAATGCCAGAGTATGTGTAGTCAAATTTCTCATCGCCATACCAAGCAGTTTTTCTTTTGGTTATAATTTCTTTGCCAAATATTTTTACGACATCATTTTGCCAATTTATATTATTATTATTAATATCAAAATATTCAAAAAAATACTTTGAGTTCTCGACTGACAAAAAACTATTTATATATTCAATATCTAATTTCATTTTATAATATTATATTTTCTTTGATAAACTTTTTCTACTTACAATTAACAAAACATTGAACAAATTTAATTTAAATAATGAACAATTTATCCGTTTAAAAATAAATTAATTATTTTTGAAAAGTTTGAAGGAAGTAAATTATAATTCTTTTTACTTACTCTATTTATTTTCATTATTTTTTTTAAATTATTTT
>JBDNHS010000098.1:0-2048 GCA_041688685.1 Kapaibacterium sp. (SeqCode) | reverse complement strand
TAAAGGGTTGGCTTTAAAATGCTCACCCTTTTTTTATTTTTACCGGACAACAATGATTCCAAATATAAAAAACGGCTAGTTATTCACATTTATTAAATTTTTAATTAGATCAATATATTTACTAGTGTTAGCCTCAATGCTGTAATGGTTTTTGACTATTTCTATATTTCTAAACCCAACTTTATTGTAAATATGAATATTATCAATCATTTCAACAAAAGAATTATACCATTCTGCCTCATTTCGAGCAAATAAATTACCATTATTATGATCAATTTTTATATTAGCCTCAAAAGGATAAGAAATAGTTGGTATACCAAAAGCCATATATTGTATTAATTTAAAGCCGCACTTCCCTTTATTAAAATCATTATTTTCTAAAGGCATGATACCGATATCAATGGAGTTAAGAAATTCAAATTCATTATCCGAAGTCCAATCAATTATTTCAAAATCTATTTCGTTAAAATGATTAGATAAACTATTATTAAACCCACAAAATAAAATTCGAATATTATTTTTGTATTTTGATTTCAACTTTAAAAAAACATTTTTAAGCAATACTAGGTTTTTACTAGTTGTGCTGGAACCTAACCATCCAATATTAATAGTTGTATGAAATTTTTTATTTAATCTACTTTGATATAAGTTAAAATTTATGCTAGTTGGTATTTCAATTATATTACAATTATATTTAGAAAAATATTTTGTTAAATAAGGACTCCCAGTAATAATGTAATTGGATTTAGCTGATATATTTTTAATTTTATTAGAAAACAAACATTTTACTAATTTTTTTTTTGATTGATTATAATTATGAAATATAGCATCGTCATAATCAAGAATATACTTAATTTTTTTCAATAATAAATACTTTTCAAGTAATGGCGGAAAATATGGCAGTAACTCATACTCAATTATAAGTAAATCATCTTTTCGTACAAAAAAGAGAATACAATAAAACCTAATAATAATTGATTTAATTGTATTTAAGTAAGCAACAATGTTATTATATTGATAATTATATGATTCTGAAAAAAATGGGAAAATGTGCGTATCGAAATTATTAAGATATGAAGAAAGATATTGATAGTGTCTATATCTGCTACTGGGACCTGTTGCTGAATATTTTGTAAATATCAGTAATCTCACTTAAGAAAATAAGGTTTTAGAACTAGTTTATCAAATTTTTGAATTGTTGATAATATCGTAAATTCTTTTGCGGTTTCAATTCCATTTTGCTTCAACTTTTTTGCAAGTTCAAGATCAGAATAAATAAGAAAAATAGCATCTGAAATTTGAGAAGGAGTTTTTATATCCACTAAAATGCAGTTAATACCAGATTTAGCAAAATCATTTATTCCGCCACATTTAGTGCATACAACAGGTAACCCAGATGCCATAGCCTCTAAAGGAGGCAGACCAAATCCTTCGATCCAAGATGAGAAAACAAAACAATCTGCAGAAGAATATAATTTGAATAATTCTTTGTCATTTTGAGGCCTACTTATAATAAAAGGGACTGATGTTTTAAAACTAATTGGTTCACTTGAAACAATATGCATTCTTAAATTAGGTATTCTCTTTATAGCTAACTCGCATGCTGCTAAAAAGTCGTCAAATCCTTTCCAATCTACATTTCTGCCTATACACATAACATCATAACTAGAACTTGTATTTTTACTTTTAATATTTTGCATTAAAAATGTAGAAAAATCAATTCCGTTTGAAATAGCGATTGAATCGATTTTATATTTTTTTTCCAGATATAATTTTAGCCAATATGATACTGTAACTTTTCTAATTGGCAACCTATAAATAACCCTAAATAATATACGCTTTAGAGAAAATATTTTTGCCAAAATAATATCATCATCGTGTTGAATTAATAAAATCGTTTTATTATAGGGATGGAAATTAAGTATTGTAATAAAAAATGCTTGCCAGCTTGTTACAAATAAAAGATCATTTTTATCGATACAATTAATAAAATTGAATATATAAGATAAATATCCAAAAAGTTTTGGATATTTAGTTTTTAAAAACTT
>JBDNHS010000097.1:0-5425 GCA_041688685.1 Kapaibacterium sp. (SeqCode) | reverse complement strand
CCATCACTTACTCCTTTTAGAAAAACTATTGATAGATTTATTATACCCAAAGAATATTTTTTGACTTTAATAGACGGAGTTAGAACCGATTTGGTCAAAAATAGATATCAAACTTTTGATGAACTAAAAGAATATTCTTATACAGTTGCAAGTGTAGTAGGTTTGATAACTATCGAAATTTTTGGTTATAAATATGAAGAAACTAAAAATTACGCGATAAATTTAGGTTATGCTTTACAAATAACAAATATTCTAAGAGATATAAAAGTTGATAAATTAAAAAATTACATATATTTACCAGCTGAAGACTTAGCAAAATTTAATTACTCTGAAAATGATTTGATGAATGAAGTTTATAATGAGAATTTTATCGAATTAATGAGATTTCAGACACAAAGAAACAGAGAATATTACCATAAAGCACGTGGGTTTTTGAAACCAGATGAGAAGCAGAATATTATAACCGCAGAAATTATGGATGCTATTTATTATAGATTATTAGAAAAAATTGAACTAAATAATTACAATGTTTTTGGAAAAAAAATCAAAGTTTCAAATTCACATAAATTGTTAATTACTTTAAAACATTGGATTTCTCTTAATTTGTTTGTTAAGAGAATAAAAAGTTAGAAGAATAAAATAAATATTTTATATTATTAAACGTGATATTACAAATATAAAAGTAAATTGAATTTTATTATTTGTATATTTTTTTTGAATTTATTGAAAAATCAATCGATTTACAAGGTAACAGATGGAAATCTTATTTAATGAAAATGAGTTAGTTGAAGTACAAAATCATATTAACAAATATCCTGAAAAAAAGGCAGCTATAATGCCTATTATGTGGATGGCTCAAAAGAAATTTGGCTACCTATCCAAAGAAGTAATGGAATATATTGGTGGTATATTAGATTTGCCATTTTCACACGTTTACGGTGTGGCAACTTTTTATACAATGTATTTCAAAAAACCTATGGGTAGAAATCACATTCAAGTTTGTACTAATGTGTCTTGTATGCTCAAAAAAGGCGATGAAATATATGATTTTGTGGCGAATAAACTGAATTTAAAACACAATCAAGCTTCAGCAGATTTCAAGTTTTCATTAGAAGAAGTGGAATGCATGGGTGCTTGTGGTGGCGCTCCTATGATAGTGATAAATGAAGATTTTTACGAAAATGTAGATATTAATCAAGTAAATGAATTAATAGATAATTTAGCATAATTAAATTAGACACCATAAATTAGATTTCACAAATAATATAAATATAATGAGATATTATAATAGATGTATTCAATGTACTCAAATTTAAACAAATATAAGTTTACTTATACTTTCATTATTACAAGTTTATTAATATTTGTAATTGATATTATTGGTAATTTTAGTTTGTTTAATTTGTTTAGTTTGAATGTTGTCAATACAGTTTACAAATTTGAACTTTGGCGATTATTTACTTATCCATTTGTAAATCAGAATATTTTTGAATTGGGAGTTACTCTCACTTTGGGTGCATATTTCATTTCAAAATTTGAAAATTTTGTAACTACCAAATATATTTCTTTTACTTTTATTTATTTTACATTAATATTTGGGCTTTTGCATACTGTACTAAATATTAATTTTGATACTAAGTCATATTTTGGGTCAGAATCTTTTATTATTTTTTGTATTATAAATCATATATTTATTAATGAATATGATAGATACTATAATGTTTATTTACAAAAATTACATCCAGACAACAAAATCATTTATTCTTATTCAAAAAATAATACAAATAAATTTATTGTTAATTTTAAGTATCAATTTTCTACTTTCTTTATTGAGAATTATCAATACTATTTTAAAAAAAATACTGGGTCTCCATTATTAAGCTACAAAAACCTATTTTTAAAATATAATATACCAATTATAACTCTTTCATTATGGTTTTTTAAGGAAATTTATTCTTATTCTACAATGCTAAATTTTAATGTATATTCTTGTTTCATCGAACTTTCGTTTGCTATTTTTGTGGCTTCATTACTTAAAAACAATGTCTATGTTTATGAAAATTTAGAAAATTCGAATATTAAACCTAATTATGGGAATTTAGAAGAAGTTGAAGAAAATAAATTTGCTCATTCAGTAATTAATAAATCTAATAATAGTAAAACAGCAAAACCAAAAATACAAACATCTCTAAGAGATGAAAAGCTGATTTTGGATAATTATAATTCTTCATTCGCTGAGAATAACTATTTATATGATAATAAGACCAGTGAAGAAGAGAAAATAGATGGGATTTTAGATAGAATTAATGAAATTGGAAAGGATGAAATCACAAAAGAAGAATTAAATTTTTTAATGAAGTATTCTGAAAAACAGTAATTATTGAACATAGATATTAAACGTAAATTAATAACAACAAATTACAAAAAAGGTGATAAATAACAATTTATCACCTTTTTATTTGAATACTTTTTTACATCACTAAGAAAATAAATAAAACAACACTTACATTAGCCTTTCTAACTCCGATTCGCTCATCATAAGCACATCTCTTGGCTTACTTCCATTTGCTGGTCCTATCACTCTTGAAGCCTCTAATTCATCAACTATTTTACCTGCTCTTGCATAACCGATTCTTAATTTACGTTGTAATGAAGAAGTTGATGCAGATTGAGAGTTAATAAATACTCTTGCTGCTTCAAAGAAAAGCTCATCTCTTTCATATCCAAAATTATTATCGCCCATTTCACTATTGTTTTGGTATGTTGATGGTAGCATATATGGCTTTGAATACCCTACTTGTTGATTTATATGTTCACAGACAGCTTCGACTTCTTCGGTCGTCAAATATGAATTTTGAATTCTAATTGGTTTTGGGTAACCTGTAGGTAAAAACAACATATCCCCATAACCCAAAAGTTGCTCTGCTCCAGACATATCCAAAATAGTTCTCGAATCAATTTTCGATTTTACTGAATATGCAATCCTTGTGGGGAAGTTTGATTTGATTAAGCCAGTAATAACATTCACAGAAGGTCTTTGCGTCGCTAAGATAAGATGAATACCAACTGCTCTTGCCATTTGTGCTAATCTCACAATCGGCTCTTCAATCTCTTTACCAGCAGTTACCATCAAATCGGCTAACTCATCAATAATAACTACAATAAATGGCATTTTTTTGTAAATATTTTTTGGGTCTTTATTTAAAAGTCCTTTTTCTACTTTTTCATTATATTCAGAAATATTTCTCGACCCAACAGACGATAATAATGTATATCTCTCTTCCATTTCAAGAACGGCAGATTTTAGCACCATTAATGAATCTGCAGGATTTGTAATAATTGTATCTTTTACATCGGGCGAAGAAGCCATAAAATGCTGACTTAATCCAGAATATTGCTGTAGTTCTACTTTTTTAGGGTCAATTATTATAAATTTTAATTCGCTTGGATGTTTTTTGTAAATAAGAGATAATATAATAGTATTTATACCAACTGATTTACCGGAGCCTGTTGTACCGGCAATCAATAAGTGAGGCATCTTATTCAAATCAGCAATTATAATATGACCTGATACATCTTTTCCTAATGCTAATGGCAAAGTATCAGTTGATTTTTGGAATTCTTCTGATTCGACCATCGAAATAAATCTAATTAATTGTCTTTTATTATTTGGTATTTCAATTCCGACTGTTCCTCTACCAGGGATTGGAGCAATCATACGAATACCTCTTGCTTTGAGTGCCATTGCAAGATCATCTTCAAAACTTTCAATTTTACTAATCTTAATTCCAGCAGAAGGAACAAATTCGTAAAGAGTTACAACCGGTCCAGGGGTTACAGTCAAATTTTCAATTGTTATCTTAAATGTTTCTAATTTCTCTTGTAAAGGTTTTGCATTTTGTTCAAGTTCTTCTTTATCTATTTCATTTTGTTCGAAGTCAGCAAGTAAAAAT
Organism: Kapaibacterium sp. (SeqCode); assembly: GCA_041688685.1. Lineage (GTDB taxonomy): Bacteria > Bacteroidota > Ignavibacteria > Kapaibacteriales > UBA2268 > JBDNHS01. Next base: position 1,472 of record JBDNHS010000097.1, on the reverse strand, counting down.
TCGACTTTCGGTGGAACATAATTTATTTCTTCATTATGAATTTCGGTAGATAAAACATATTTCGGCTTGGACTCTTTGATAACTGGCTGAAAGTTAAACTCTTCTTTTTTGATACTATTATTGTCATTAATACTAATAATAGACTTGGTTTCAACTAATTCTTGTTTGTTAATATTAGAATTATTGTTATTGCTATTATTGCTATCATTAGTGTTATTATCATTATTATTATTATTGATATTACTATTTTGTTCTAATGTATTAGAATACGGTATTATGTCAGGTTGTTTGATTTTATTGAATAAATTTTCTAATTCATCAGAAGGTATTTTGTTATCTTCTGAATTTGTTAAATTAATTATATTTTGATTTTTTTGAAGATTATTCTCCAAATCATTTAACTCTTTTTCCATATTAAATTCTACAGAAATTAAATCTATATCAGAGTTTTTTGGTTCAACATCTTCTTTATTTTGATTTGCAACGATTTCACTAATTGTATTGACTTCGTTTATTTTTTCAGTCGGAATCTCTTTTGGAGTTTCTACAAAATTTCCAATATAGTTTGCAGCAGAAGTAGTATTAATAGGACTTGTATTAACAGGATTTGTGTTAGAAGTTACAGTTGGATTTTCAAACTGTTGATTTTTGACAATGTCTCTAATATCTATAACCGACTCTTCAAAAATCTTCACTTCATTATTTGGCGTTGATTTTTCTAAATGAGAGTCATTAGGATTAACTTGATTACTTAAATTCTGATTGGTTAAATTCTGATTATTAAGACTTTCAATATTAGGATTTGTATTATTTGTATTTTGATTATTAGGAGATTGTTGCTTAAATGAATTATTATTTTGTTCTGGAATGTTGAAATTTATATTTATTTTTTTCCCAACTCCAGGCACAAAGCCCCCACTACTATTCATATTAGGGTTAAAGAAAGAGTTAGAATTATTATTGTCATTAAATGTTCTTGTAACAAACTTTTCAGACTTATTGTTATCTGTAGCTAATTTTACAAAGACTTCATTATTATTTGGATTGTTAGGATTGTTATTAGTATTACTTTCGATTAATTCAGAGTTATCTTTTGTTTCATTATTTAAAGAAGCAGAAGTTTCAATATTAGTTTCAGGTTCATTTAAGTTATTAGTTAAATTCACATCCGTTAATTCATTGTTTTCAATTTCAGTTATTTCATCAGTATCAAATTCATTATTTTCTTCGATAATAACATTATTAGCAATTGAGTTTTCTTTTAATTGTACTAATTTATCTTTTGAGAAATTAATAAGATTATTAGATTGATTAATCATTCCATCAAAAATCCTGTCAATCTTCAAACCAAAGGTATAATAAGACAAGAGCAATATTACAAATACACAAAATAATGTAGCACCAGTTAAACCGATTAATTTACTTATTATATCAGCCATAAAGAACCCAATTGTACCACTCCATTCTTTTGT
>JBDNHS010000096.1:0-8137 GCA_041688685.1 Kapaibacterium sp. (SeqCode) | reverse complement strand
TAAACATAAATAAATAAACATAAATTGTGAATCTTTTGTATTCGTATCTTGCAAAATTATACTTTAATTGTTAGGAAATTATTTGAATAGTGTTAAGATTTTATTAAGTTTAAAAGTTCTTTTTTTGTAAATTTGCATTTATGATTAAAAGTTATTTTTCTTATTATAATTCTTAAATTTTAAATAATTTTTTCTAATATTAAAAATCAATTTCGTTTATTGATTTAATTAATCATCAAAAACAACAATACAACTTAATAATGACTGAAGAATTTATAGTAACGGCGAGGAAATGGAGACCACAACAATACAAAGATGTTATTGGTCAAGAGCATATCACACACACACTTCAAAACTCAATCAAAACCGGTAGAGTGCACCACGCAAATTTATTTTGTGGTCCAAGAGGTGTTGGAAAAACGACAACAGCGAGAATACACGCAAGAGCCTTAAATTGTTTGGATTTGACTGATTATGAACCTTGTAATAAATGTAATAATTGTATAACTATTCTTAATGGCATTTCTTTAGATGTAATTGAAATTGATGGTGCATCGAACAATAGTGTGGATGATGTTAGAAAATTACGTGAAAATGCTAAATATCCCCCATCTAATGGTAAATATAAAATGTTTATCATTGATGAGGTGCACATGCTTTCAAACTCGGCTTTTAATGCTCTATTAGAGACATTAGAAGAGCCACCAAAGCATTTAATCTTTGTATTTGCTACAACAGAAGCACACAAAGTACCTGCTACTATAATCAGCCGCTGCCAAAAGTTTGACTTCAAAAGAATGGATATCGAAAGTATAGTTAATCAGCTTAGATATATCTCCGAAAAAGAAGGAATAACAATCGACGAACCTTCGTTGGTAACGATTGCCAAAAAAGGCGATGGTTCGATGAGAGATAGCCAGTCGATATTTGACCGTGCGATTGCATTCTGTGGCAAAAACGTTGTTTATTCTGAATTAGCAAACTCATTGCATTTGATTGATGAAGAATTTTATTTCAAGATTGGAAGTTATATCACCAACAAAAAATTTAAAGAAATTTTTGAATTAGTGAATGAAATTATTACTAAAGGTTATGATATAACTGAATGTATTAGAGGATTGGTTGAATATTTTAGAAATATACTTACTATCAAAGAAACTAATAATTCAAGTTTTATAGATTCGACAGAAGAATTTATAAATAGATATAAAATAATAGCTGATGAAATTCCATTAGGAGACTTGCTTCGATTTATAAATTATTTGATTAATTTAGAAAAAGAAATCAAATTTGCCTCACAACCAAGAATTAAGTTTGAAATGGGGCTAATTCAGTTAGCTTCCATGACATCAGTTATGGAAATTGACACTTTAGTTAATGAATTGAAAGAATTTAAGAAATTTCTGAGTGAAAATGATTTAAGTAGTGTAGGTAATGTTGGTAATTCGGAAAATAAAGAAGAAATTCAAAATTCTTCCCGAGAAAAAAAAACTTTGATTTAGATAAAGTAGTTACTCAAAATAATAATTCATTTATTGATAATTCTAATTCTACTAATAATACTATTAGTAATCAATCAAATTCTCAAGATTCTAATTCTCAGGATTCTAATGTAAAAGTCGCAAATGTAAAAGAAGTTGCTAACCAAGAGCTGATTACTCAAGAAGTGATTAATCAAAAATGGCGAAGTGCAATCAATTCGTCTGAATTTAAGACATTGAATATTTCACATTTGAGTAAATGCAAAATATTATTATTAGAGAATTTATTAGCCGAAAAAGAGATTAAAATCATAACAGAAGATTCATTTATTCTTCAAGTTTTAGAATCTAAGAAAAACCAAATTAGAGAATTTATTCACTCCAAAGTATTTGATAATTTAAACATCACTTTTGAGTTTGCTGGCAATCTACAAGAAGAATTGCAACCTAAAAGCCAAACTTTCAACTCCAATAATAATTTTCAAAACAAAAACAATACTTCTATAGACTTTCAAAACAATAATGGTAGTAATAATTCAGAACAAAACAAGAAATTTGATGCTAATAAATCAAATGAAAGAAATAATGTAGTTAATGAAGGTAATGAGAATTATAATAACTATGATAATTATAATAATGATAATAGTAATGAAAGGTTTGAAAATAATAATGTCCATAATGCTGAGTTAAATTTACCAAATGACAATAATCAGCAGAATAATAATCAGCAGGGTAGCAATCAACAAGGTAATGTTGATATGTTACAAAATGATTATAATCCTAATATTCAAAAAAATCAAGATATTGATGTGAGTAAATTAAACTATGTAGAGAAATTTTTGGTTGATAAATTAAAGATGGATATGGTTATAAATGATTAAGTATTATTTTAACCCTATTTTTTTAATCTTACTATATTTTTGAATTGATATAAGATAAATTTGTGTTTATTGAGCAGTTATAATTTTAAGAAAAAATAAGTTTTATTTTTATTTATATTTCTATTTGTAGGAGAGAAATGAGTTTAAATATTGGAACAATGGCACCGAATTTTACATCAAATGTTGATGGTGGTGGTGAAGTAAATTTAAGTGATTATAGTGGCAAAAAAGTAGTTCTTTATTTCTATCCCAAAGATGATACATCTGGTTGTACCAAACAAGCTTGTGGATTTAAGGATAATATGGAAAGAATTACTACAACAGGCTCAGTTGTTTTGGGCGTGAGTCCAGATTCTGTAAATTCACACAATAAATTTAGAGATAAATATGACCTAAACTTTAATTTAGTTAGTGATGAGACAAAAGAAATAGCTACAAATTATGGAGTTTGGGTAGAAAAATCAATGTATGGCAAAAAATATATGGGTGTTGAACGTACGACTTTTATTATTGACGAAAAGGGTGAAATAGTCAAAGTTTATAGTAAGGTAAAAGTTGATGGCCATATCGAAAAAGTAATAGAAGATTTGAATAATATGTAAGTTGATAAGAATGCATTAGATATATTGGATTGAATTGAATTTGATAAAAAGTCCAAGTTCATTCTACAAACAAAGATATTAAAGGATTAAAGAAGATAAAAAATGGAGAGTAATTTAATTTTTACTCTCCATTTCTGTAATTAGTCTTTTAGGAATATTTATTTTTTCTATATCTTTTCTATAAAATCAAAATTAATATTATTATAGATTATTATAGATTTTGAAATATATCATTAAAGCAATAAAATCCTTTTTTGTCTTTCAGCCATTTTGCAGATTTTAGAGAGCCGAGAGCAAATCCAGAACGATTTTTGGCAGTATGTGTTAATTCTATTGTATCAGCTATAGAATCAATATAAACACTGTGAATGCCAGTAATATATCCGCCTCTTGTACTACTTACGTGAAGAACGCTTTCGTCAATCACACCTTGAACTGCATTTATTTCAATACTTTTTTTCTTTGGATAGTTTTCCATAATAATATTGGATAAAGTAATCGCTGTACCACTCGGACTATCTCTTTTGTTACGGTGATGTAACTCGTGTAACATTATATCATAATCCATAGTTGAAATAAATTCAGAGGCATATTCAACTAATTTAAAAAAAGTTTGCATTCCGATGGAGAAGTTAGAACCCCAAACTAAACCAATATTATATTGATTTACCAAATCCTTAAGTCTTTCTTCTTCTTTGTACCAGCCAGTAGTCCCCAAAACAATATTTTTGCCTAATTTACCAATGATTTCAACGTTTCGAAATACGCTCTCAGAAATAGAATAATCAATAGCAACATCAAATTCATATTCTACATTTTCTTTGAGTAAATGATTTACATCAAATTTTTCTGTAATTATAAAGCCAAGTTCACCAGCTAATTTTTCAATTTCTTGTCCCATTGCACCATAACCAATCAGACCTATTTTGGGATTAAATTTTTCCATTTTGTTTTATTTTTACTTGTATTACTTATTTATAATTTAGTAATTACTTATTAGTATCTACTTTTTAATATTTACTTTTTTTTCTTTTTGCCTTGCACTTTATTATAATAACTGTTGTTATTGTTATTATTTTGTCCAAAAGGTACATTTTTACCTTGTGAGTCAGCCATCGATTGAGCTTCTTTCATTTTCTTTTGCATCCAAGATTCTTTTTTGGGTGCTTTTCTCAAATCTTCAAGTGTAACTTTATTTTTTGAGAAGTTAGAAATCCAATATTGTTGGATAATTCCCAAAACATTAAACATAAAGTAATATAAATTCAGGCCAGCAGGGAAACTCGAAAACAAGAAAATAAACATTACAGGCATTATATATACCATAGATTGTTGTCTTGGGTCACTTACTGTCATTTTTTGTTGGATAAACATCGTAACACCCATCAAAAGAGACAATCCAGATATAGAACTAATCCCAAGTATCGAATAATCCCAAGCTAAGATTGTATCGGGCATAGATAAGTCATCAATCCATAAAATGAAGCCCGATTGCCTTAAATCAATATTTGACCTGAGTACCACCCACAATGAATAAAGTATAGGCATCTGTAAGACGAGCGGCAAACACCCACTGGCGGGGTTTATTCCGTATTCAGAATACAGAGACATTGTGCCTTGTTGTTGTTTTGTTAGGTCATCTGGGAATTTTTCTTTGATTTTTTGCATTTCGGGAGCCAAGAGTTTCATTTTGGCAGCTGATTGCATTTGTGTAATAGACAAAGGATATAATAACAATTTGATAACAATAGAAAATATAATTAGAGTAACACCATAACTCGGTATAAATGAATGTACGAAATTAAATAATGGCATCATAAAATATTGACCAATGTATCTAATAATCCACCATCCAAAATTAACTATTCTCTCTAATCCATATTCTTTTAGAATACCATAATTAATAGGACCAATGTAAGATTTGAATTTATATTCAGATTCTCCACCTTTGTATGGTAATCTGTAAGACATTTCAAATTTTTTGACAACACCACTGGTATTTGGATAATTGATTTTGAAACCAGCTAAATCAACTGTTCCATCAAATTTTTCTGGGATGATAGCAACAGTAAAGTATTTATTTTTTATTGCAGTATAATCTACCGTACCAGACTCTTTGGCATTTTCTGTTATATCTTCATCAGCAGCTAATTCAGATATTTCACCATTTAGCACTGCCATAACTTTTGACTCTGCTGACTCATCTACTGAGTTTTTCTCTTGGAATGATATACCATTACCCCAAACTAAATCCAACCCACGTGGGTTAATTTTATCTTCCATATTGATAATTTTGATATCATTATCGAAATGGTATTCATCACCATAGAAAGTATAAGTTCTAATAATTTTACCGTTACCAGAATTTAAAGTAGCAGACAATTTAAATGTTTGATTTCCCTTTAAATTAATCTCAGTTTGGTCTGTATCAAAATCAAAATACAAATATCTTGCATCAACTTTTTTACCTTCTACACTATAAATTAGATTATAGAATTCACCCAAACTATCTGTAACTAATTGAGTTTGTACTCCGTCCCATTTTTTGAACTCATTAAGATACCATTTTTTGATTGCGGCACCACGATTCGAAATTATAATTTTTGATTTTTCGGTGTTAATCGTGATATTTTTATTTGTACCAACAGTATTTTGTTCAAATAATTTACCTACTTTATCTTTTGATAAATTTATAAAGTCGTCTCTTTCTTGTTTTTTAATTTGTTCTTCTACTACATTTTTGGTAGTATCTTGAGAAATAGAGGTGTTTGATTTCTCATTAATAAATTTACCTTCTGGTCTTGGATTAAAACTATTATATACCATAAAAGCTACTAGTACAATACCAATTAGAACAAAACCAACTATCGAATTTCTATCCATTATATTTTTACTTATTTAATTAATTTAATAATATTTTTTCTAAATAATTTTTCTAAATAATTTGACTTATATTATTAAACTTATTGTGTTGTTTTTAATTTATATCTTATTTTCTGTGTTTTAGACTGAATTGTTTTATTTTTACATTTTATTTTTTCAATTCAAATGTAAAATAGTCTCAAAATTAATGAATTTATTTAACATTTTATTAATTTCTGTGTTTTTAGACTGAATTGTTCTCACTCAACTGGGTCAAATCCACCTTTATTGAAGGGATGGCATCTCAATATTCTTTTTAATCCCATAAATCCACCCTTGAAGGCACCATACTTTTCGATTGCTTCAATAGTATAAGTAGAGCAAGTTGGATAAAATCTACAACTATTCGGAAATAATGGCGATAAAGTAGATTTGTATATTTTAATTAAAAAGATAAAGACAGTTTTCAAATTATATTTATTAATTTAGAAAATAAATTAAAGAATAAATTAGAGAATAAATTTTACTTTTATGACGTTTGATTATAATATTATATGATTTGAATTTAGATAATAAAGTTGAATTAATGTAAGTAAATGATTTAATTTTCTAAAATTATTGTTATTTTGATTATATTGTGTTTTTTTGAAGTGTAATTATAATTTATTTACTTTATTTATTTTCTATTTTTATTTTCTATGTTTTTTTTCTTTTATATATTTACTTTATTTATTTAATTGTAGGTAATAGAATTGGGTAAGTTGAATTTATTCCAACAAATAGAGTTTCTGGATAATTTTAAACATTCCAAAGACTCAAATATCAAAACGGCTTTATTGGTTAAGGCTTTAATATTAATAATTACAATTTTTATTTGTACATTTTTAATAAGTTATAAACCAAATCAAAATCAATATTTGAATAAAATAAATTATTCTAAAGGCGTAAAGTGGTCTGATAAATCACTTGTGGCTCAAATGAGTTTTCCTATTTACAAAGAAGATAAAGTATATAATCAAGAAGTAAAAACTGCTAAAGAAATTTCACGTTTAGTTTTTTTGATTAAACCAAATTCTAAAAATAATTTTGAATCAAAAATAGAAAATTTTAGATTGAATGAAATTCCATTAGAAAAAATAAATTCAAATTCAGAATTTAAATTTATCAAACCTACGGTTGATTCTTTGATTTTATTAGATAATCAAAAAAATCCATTATTATCAATTGCTAAAAACAAATCTCTTGAATTTATTAAAAATTATAAAACTAAATATATTTCTAATTATAACTATAATATTTTAAACGAAAAGGCAATAATACAATTAGACTTCATAAATCGAAAAGTTGTAAGTAAAATTCAGGTAGTTGATTCTGTTACTTTTTTTAGTGATTTTGATAAATTTTTGACTAAAAGTAGCTCCAAAGAGATTTATTATTTGACAAAATTAATCATATTAAATACTTTTACTTATGATTTAGAATACTCAATTAATTATACAAATGAAGAGCAAGAATTAGCTAAAATATCAGTCCCAAAAACTATTGGAATAATAAAAAAAGGTAATCTCATTGTCTCCAAAGGTGAGGTGCTAAACTACGAACATATTTTAGCATTAGATTCATATTTTTATTCCTTATCAATCAAAGAAAAAGACAAAGTACATTTTTCAACTTATTTTAGTAACTTTGGTCATATTACTTTAATATTATCTTTTATAATATTATATCTATTTAATATGCGAAAGAGAATATTTTTTGATAATAATCAATTTGTTGCAATTTTTATAATGTTTATTCTGACAAGTATTCAGGCTTGGTTTTCTGTTGAAATAGATACATCATATCCAATAGAATATTTAATTTTTTTACCTAGTTTTGCAATGTTTATAGCTATTGTTTTTGACTCACGTACAGCATTTTATGCAACTGTAACAATGTCATTATTGGTAGCATCAATTAGAGGTAATGATTATATTACTGCTTTGATAATGATGTTCGTTGGCTCTGTTGCAGCATACACAGTAAGAGATATAGAAAGTAGGACGCAGATATTTAAATCTGTATTCTTTATTTTAGTTTCATTTATTACTACAATATTTATTTTTAATTTAGAGACTTCCTTGACTTCAGAAGAAACAATACAAAAAATAATATTTAGTACAATCAATGCTTTTATATCTCCTGTTCTAACTTTTGGATTAGTATTTCTGATGGAGAGAACAACTAAATTCTCAACAAATTTAGTTTATAAAGAATTTGATAATTTATCAAACAAAATACTGATACAACTCTCTGAGGCAGCACCTGGTAC
>JBDNHS010000095.1:0-4809 GCA_041688685.1 Kapaibacterium sp. (SeqCode) | reverse complement strand
TCAATACAATAAATTCTTTTCCATTCATTACATGAATAATATTTTTTAATAATTAATAATAAAGTATTAAACAGAGTATCATTTATACTTAATGTTAATTACTAAGTTTAGATAATACATCTTTATTATTACAAATGTTTATAAGAAGATCATTAAATTTAATATTTAATTTTTTAAATTTATCATAAAAATTAAATTCATTTTTAGATGATATAATAATATTAATATTTCTAAATAATAATAATAAAAATAAAGTAATTTTTATATTTTAAATTGATTAAAACATGAGCGTGTCTCCATTCATTTACTTGCATATTTATTCAATGGTTCTTTAATTATTGACATGTCGCTACTATTAGTGATATGTTAAATATTTATACCAAGTGTTATGTAAATATATAACTTATATGACTAATTCAAATGATATTAAATGTCTGTCATTAAAAAAATAATTGTATTCTTTACTATTTTTTATTAAATCTTTTTTAGATTTATTAAATTTTATTATTAAATTATCTGTTTCAAATGGTTCAAATTCATATAATTTATTTATTTCATCTGTATCTTTATTTATGTAAAATAATGGTTCTGAACTTATATTCTCAATAACCATATAATATATATTATCCCCAATTTGATGAGAAATTTCGGCTGAATACATATTTTTATTTACATATATATTCTTATTAAATCCTAATATTGATAAAATACTAGTATCGTGATTTACCATTGTAAATTTACTTGATGACCCAAATATAAAATTCCATCTTGAATATCACATTTAATATCAAAATTATAAGCGTCAAAAGCTTCATTTAAAAAGTCTTTTATTTCGTATCTATTATAATAATTTTCTTCTAATTCAAATATTTGTTCTCTCGATCCAATAACAATTTTTAATTCATTATTAGATTTATTTATATTCTCATTTGAATTTTTTGGTATTTCAATATTTTTTATTTTTATATCAGTTATTGTTAATGGATTCGGTAAATCTACCATATAATCATTATAACAATCATATGATGTAGCTAAACTAGAATTAACATCAAAATCTACTGAACCCTTTACAAATGTCCCAACATTATTTCTAGAAATTACAAAAGAATTATTTGGATTAGTTGAACGTATCTTTACATTTGTAGGAATTGTATAATTATTATCCTCGTCATCAATTATTTTTATTAATTTTGCACTTTCCGGATTGTTAAAATCAATATTCATTACCTCTTCTTCATTAGTTCTTTCTATATCATTATCCTCAATATTAAAATTTTCTTGATATGCAGATATAAAATTATCAGCATTGGTTATGGGTTCTATATTATCTATACTATCCATACTATCTATACTATCCACATTATCTATATTATGTATCTTATCTATATTTTCATCTTTATTTTTAGTTAAATCAGCTGAACTTTTATTTTTTTTAGCTTCCAATAATAATTTAATTAAAGCCTTTTTGGATTCAGATATTTCATTATTATTTTCACATGAGGATTTTTTATTTTCTTCATTGAGTCTAGGTTTAAACCCATTATCCGAATCATCAGATACAATTTTTTTATCATTTTTTATTTCTTTTTCACATGAAGATAAGTTATCTTTTGCCCTTTTTGTACCTGATAATTTTATTTCTAATTCTAATTTCTTAATTTGCTCGTCCAAATCATTTATATCTATAGAATTTATTGTCTTATCTATTTTTTCATTTAATTTATTTTTAGTCGGACTATTCATTATTTTTTTTTGCACTTTTTTATTTTTAATATTTGGAATTGATATTTTTTTACTAAGTACTTTTGTAAAGGGTTTGCTTTTTTTTATATTTTTTATACCAGAAATTTTTTTTGCATTTTCAACAGGACTCTGATAATTCGATGCCTCTATATCTAATTGTCTATTTAAGGCATCTAATGCACTAATGGGATTATTTGTATTAGATTGATTATTGGATTGATTATTGGATTGATTATTATTTTTCAAAAAAAAAAATCATTAAATTGCTTTGATTGATTACCGTTCATTTGACTTGGTGACTGCATAGGGTCAAATTCTGTCGGTTTAGGTATACTTCCTAAATTTTTATTTACTTGGTCTCTTTCACTTTTCATTTGTTCTAATAATCCACCTAAATCACCACTTTGATCGGATAAATTTTTTACAGGACCAGTAATATTATTATGTTGATATGCTCCGTCAAAACTATCAGAACCACTATAACCATTTGAACTTGCATTTGGTTCACTATATGCAGAATTAAAATCATTTCCTACGTTTTCTCCTCCTGTATTAAATGAATAATCAAATCCTAATGCTGATTGCCCTTGTTGTCCTTGCTGTCCTTGTCCTTGCTGTCCTTGTTGTCCTTGTTGTCCTTGTTGTCCTTGATTTTGTCCTTGATTTTGTCCTTGTTGTCTTTGCATTTGACCTTGACCCTGACCTTGTCCCTGTCCTTGTCCTTGTCCTTGTCCTTGTCCTTGTATTTGCGACATTAGCATTTGCATTTGACCCATTATTTGTTGCATTATTTGAGGATTTATCTGTCCAGATTGTTGCATTTGATTCATTATTTGATTTAATTGAGTTAATTGTATCATTGGATTAGATTGTTGGCCTTGTTGACTATATTGACCTTGATTACCTTGATTACCTTGATTACCTTGATTACCTTGATTACCTTGTTGACTATATTGACCTTGATTACCTTGATTACCTTGATTACCTTGATTACCTTGATTACCTTGATTACCCATAAACGTACTCATATCGACATTAGGAAGTAATTTCATTGTTAATTCATTAATTTGTGGTTGTTGTCCCATATTGGGAGCTCCGCCATATCCTCCTTCATATCGCAATGCATCCATTTTTTTTTGCAAATCATCTGAAAAGTTTTTTTTTCCATCAGACGAACTAGTTGGATATTGACTATTTGATTGATTCTGCATTTCAATTGGAAGTCCGTATTCACCTGTAGCAGTTATAAATGGACCAGATGCAGTATCAACATTGCTAAATGATGCATATCCTCCTGCGTCAGAATAGGATTGATATTCTCTGGAAGGGGCTGAATTTTGTTCCGGATGCTGGGGATTTTTCATATTACCCATAATTTCATCGGGTCTCATATACTGATTTTTATTTGATTGTAGTCCAAATTGATTTTGTTCTTGTTTTTTTTTATTACTAGATTCTTTAAGTTCTTGTCTTGACACTGGTCTTTGTTCTTGTCTTTGTTCTTGTCTTTGTTCTTGTCTTTGTTCTTGTCTTTGTTCTTGTCTTTGTTCTTGTTTTGAACCAGATTGTGTGGATGATTTTGAAGATAAAGATGATTGCATTTTAACTTCTTTTTTTGTATCAAATACTTTTACACAGTCACTTAAACTCTTTTTATTCATTTTATCAATGTATTCTATAAGAGAAAAATCATCTGGTTTTCTATCGCCATATTTAGAAAATGTGCTTTCCATTGAGTTTTGAATTATTTTTTTGCATTTTAAGACAGTTTCTTTGGTAAGTTGTTCTTTTTCTAAATTTAAATATAATATAAGCTTTTTTGTTTGATTTGCTATATTTTTTTCAGATAAATAAATTTCGTCCATAATTAATAATTATTATTATACTATAAACTTATTTATTTTTTAACTTAATTAAACACAAATATAAAAATAAATTTAATTTTAAGAATATATTTATAATTATTTTTTTATATTAAAGATACATATATAATTATAAATATATGATATCCAATAATAATTCTAATAAATTAAGTTTTGATACAAGTTCAATTTCTCAAAATGGATTTTCTAATCCTAGTACATTAGGCAGAGGTGTTTTAGAACAACAACAATTTGTTCAAAATTACTCCAGTTATCAGCCATCATCAACTTTTAGTTCAATGGATAATACTTCTCGAACTCAAGGACAAAATTTTAGAGATTTTGGTCAATATAATGTTCAAACAGCTTTTCAACAAAATAAAGTTATTGAAAAAATGCCGGATAACAAATATCAACAAAATACATTGTATGATAACTTGAACGAAAATTTAAACAAAGAACAAATTCAAGAATATAGACTAAATATTGATAGTATGGACAGAGATGTCACTTTGTATCCAGATCCTTTTAAATACACTGTGATTTTTGGTCCTGTAGTTAATTCTGGATTAGATTCAACTATACAACGGACAGAAACTAAAAATCAATTAAAGAAAGAAGTTAAAAAAATCAATAATAGAAGAAATGTTAATCAGCCAGTAAAGGCATCTCAGGAAGATTTTGATGATGATATGTTAATAATAGATACAAACCCAAATATTATGGTAAACTATGACAATAAATTAAAAAGAATATTTAATCCTTATATAACTCGTTCATTTGTTAATGTTAAATTTTTAAGATTAGATAATGTCATATTACCTAGATTTAATAAAGTTATGATAAATTCTAGCTGGAACTTTTGTACTTCTTGTTATGGGGTTGATTGTGATTCTTGTTATTCAAGTACAAATCCCGGATTATCTATTACCGATGATTATCAAAGAATAAAAGCTGAAATGATTAAAAATGATAGATATATTCCGGATGATAATCATTTAGGTCCATTATTTACAGACAGATTCGTTTTAGTAGGAATTAAAGAAATTGAAAATAATCAAAATTTAGCAACTAATCAAATTAATGAAAGTTCTTTTACAATATTTCCAGATAAATATATGGGGTTATTATATTGGAGGGGGAGTCCGTATTATGCAGTAAAAATTTATAAAGATTCTCTTTTAGGAAATATTAATAAACTTAG
>JBDNHS010000094.1:0-12477 GCA_041688685.1 Kapaibacterium sp. (SeqCode) | reverse complement strand
TTATTTTATCTTCATCAAGGCTTAAAAAAGTGTCTTCAATATTTTTGCAAGTTAAGATTTCGCATTCAATAGAATATTTTTTAGCTATTGATTTAGCATTTGTATATAGTAACGCATATACATTTTTATAATTATCTTTAACTACATAATAAAATTTACTAACCTTAAATTCTTTTTCCTGCCAAAATGTAATTAATCCATTAACAGAAGAATCCATTTTAGAAAGCATTGTAGCTTCATTGCCTGAAAGTTCTTCAGGAGCATAAACTTGGTAATATTCTTCTCTCAAAGCGTTGAAACCGTCACACTTTCCATCACCTAATCTGCCTTGTGGCTTTACTTGTTTGAAATTTCCATCTTCATTTTGTTTAATCTTTGTAAACAAGTCTTCAAAAGCCTGCTTGTCAGCCTCATATATTTTCGTTTTTAAGATTAGTTTCGCAAGATATTTTTCTTTTTTTGTCATTGAGAAATTTTATAAATTTCGTGAATAAAAGTAACGCTAAGTTTTGCAATTAAAATAATAAAAATTCTAACTCTTTGTGCGACTGGGCAAAATTAAATGTGCTGCAAAAGCGTTGGCTTGTGTGTCGGCTTGCAGCTCTTTTAATTTTGCGAAGCGTTGGCATTTTGTCTATCTGTTTTTAGGTACGTTTACTTTCGTCTGTATTTTCCTAAAATTGCCGATAACATTTGTGTTGACGCATTACTACATTTTCATTAGATAAAATAATTCCTATTGCTAAGCATTAGACTGTCTGCCACCACAAAACCTAATTATTTATAATTATACTATCCACAAAAATATGAAATATTAATTAATTTAACTAATATTTTTATAATAATTACTTCTTAAATAATTTTCACCATTACGCCATTAGTACAAGTTTTTATTTTACTCTTTCACGTAATGAAGTCATTGGGATTTCAAAATATTTATAAATTAAAATTGATAAACCAATTACTAACAACCAATAAATGCTATAATTTAATACTACTTTTATATATATATTATCCGTGATTTCCTGCCAAGGAATATTGCCTATTACCCATCTTCGAACTATAGATAAGTTTAATAAATACATTGAATAAGATATTAAACTTATGTATGTTATAGGTTTATAAAAAAGTCCATTACCTGTCTTTAGCTCACTCAAATAAGGTAGGAGAAAAAGGGTGCCTACTGAAATTAGTGTAAAACTAAAAACACAAGAATAAATACCTCCAATTGCTGTAAATTGTGGCAATAAAAATTTTGAAGTTAGTAATATTAAAATTCCTGTAAACAATAGTGGGATTTTAAATTTAATCCATAAGCTTTTATGAAAATAATTAATGTAAGCACCAACTACTCCAAACATTAAGCTATCCAATCTAGTAGCTACTTGTTTTCCATACATTGCATTCCAATCATTAATGTCATTTATTGAAATCTGGAAGAATCTGAAACTCCTAAATAGTGTAACTAAAACAATAATTATTACGCAAGCCCAAAATACGCTCTTTTTGTAGGATTTATTTAGTGTTACAGTAAGTATGCTAATTAAAAGAGGCATTATTAAATAAAACCATTCTTCAATACTTAAACTCCACGATTCTGGAAAGAAGCCTGTATGTTCCCAAAATAAATTTTGAGAGAATATAAAATAACTGATTACACTTCTAAAAGTAAATCCTTCATTAAAAAATGAATTAAGTAAACATAGAGTTAAAAGTATTAAAAAGTAATTTGGTAAAGTTCTAAACCATCGTCTAACCCAAAAGTTCTTAAGAACAGATATTTCAATGCCGTTTTCTTCAATTAACTTTATAAAAATCCCACCAATTAGAAAACCACTTAAAACGAAGAATATTGATACCCCATCAAATATGAATATGCTGCTAATATTTCCTATTTTACGTGGAAGTAGAGTGGAGCCGTGTCCTGCAACAACAAACAAGATAGCTAAAGCTCTCAATATGTCAAGACCAAAGACTCTTTTGGGATCAATTTCAATTTTGAATAAATTTATCATTGTTTATTTCGGTTTTCTATCATACCTAACGTTTTGGCGTTAGGCGAAGGAGCGGATTACGAAGCACTAAACTCTCTGCCACCACAAAACCTAATACGAAGCACAAAACTTCATTTAACCACTGAACCGCCTATTTCTTGTAGGTGCTGTTACAGGGCGTTTTTTTCAAATAATTCATTAGTAAATAAACTTTGTTCTAGAATTCTCTTATCTTCTAACTGATTATCCACTAACCATTTCAAAAACAGTAACACTTTTTCTTGCTTCATAATGCCACAATTAACTTCATCACCAAAATGAGGAAACGTCATTACCAATGATTTATCTATATCTATGTTTTCTAAATCATAATTGGTTAGATATCGTTTCAGAATAGATTTTGATTCTTCCAGATTATTTTTTACAAATAAAAAGCCCTGTTTTGTTGCTTTTATAAAGTTGGCATAAACCTCTTTTTGTTTTACCAGATTTTCTTGTTTTGTCAAAATAACAGGTGAGTAAGCATAAGGTATATTGAATTGATTCATTTTAAACATATTTAATCCCACGTTCTTATTATCTGCTTCTACACCTTCCCAATTTTCAAAAATCCAAGTGGAATCAGCTTTATCTTCCAAAAGCGTGTTCCAAATTCCAAATTTATCAGGATAAATTATTTTTAACTCTCCCTTACCACCGTCATTTTTTATCATCTGTCTGACAATGTGGTCTTCATAACGGGCTTTGTAGGAGGCATAAGTTTTGCCGTCAAGAAACTTTGGGGAAGTAATATTTGAATCTCTTAATGATGCTATGCAACTCAAATCGTTTTGTAGAATGGCATAAATTGCAATAGCCTGCACTTTTTTATCTTTATTATTCAAGCTAATGACGGTTTCAAAAGGTGTAATCGCAAAATCCGCCAAATCAAGTTCTAATTTTTTACCCGGTGTCATTAGGTAATTGTCATCTTTGGGATTTAAAATTACTAGGTCAATTTCTTGTTGGTTATAAAAACCCAATTCTTTTGAAATAAGAAAACCGATATGGTTTATATTGGGTGTCCAATCTAAGGCTAATTTTATTTCTGTCATTTTAGTGTTTTTTTTTAATTAATGCTAACGTTTAGCAGCTTGGTGATTTTCACCACAAATGTTGATTTGAAGAACTAATATTTAATTAACCACTGAACCGCCAATTATGCCAAACGCCTGTTAGCTGCTGGTGTTTTGTTTTCTTAGTCGTCATTTTCTGTTTTATTGTCCGTTACAAAAATTGAAGCTACGTATGCTGTAAAAGTGCCAAAAAGTCCCACCCCAAAGGTCATTAGAACCATCGCTATAATTCGTCCTTCTGTAGTTACAGGATATTTGTCCCCATAACCAACAGTTGTAATTGTAGTGTATGTCCACCAAATGGCATCTTCTGCTGATTTAATGTTGCTGTTTGGGTCGTCCTCTACTTCAAGAATGGCAATAGATGAAAAAATTATTAGTAGCACGGCAATTATTGAAACAGATGTCAACGCACCTTTTGCCTTGTTAGCAAAAATATGATTAAGCAATTGTCTTGTTGAGCGAAAGGCTCGAATTACTCTTAGCAGTCGGATTAAACGCAAAAGTCTACCTGCCCTGAAAAAGTCAACCATCGGAATACTTGAAAGTAGGTCAATCCAACCCCATTTCATAAAAGTAAGTTTGTTGTCGGCTTTAATAAAGCGATAGGAAAACTCTGAAAAGAAGAATGCACATATCATGTAGTCAAAATATGTAAGCAGTTTTGATGTCTCATCTGGTAATTGCCAAAATGTATCCACAACTAAGGCTCCTAACACATATAATGTGAGTAGGATTACTGTCAGATTTAGATATCCAAGTTTGTTGTCGTTATTAATAATTCTAATTTCCTCAAAAATATGAAATATTAATTTATTTAACAAATATTTTTATAATAATTGCTTCTTAAATAATTTTCACCATTACGCCATTAGTACAAGTTTTTATATCACTTATTTTACTTCAATTTATTTTGATTTACTTTCAAAATCTTTATTCTCTTTTTGTTGAGAAAGAATTAGTCCTAATGAACTGCTTTTTGTGAAATAAGCCCAAGCCCAATTGATAAAAATAATAAGTTTGTTTTTCACATTTAATATTAACATCAAGTGAACAAATATCCAAACTAACCATGCAAAAAAGCCTTTAAAATGAATGAACGGTAAATCTACAACTGCTTTGTTTCTGCCAATAGTAGCCATTGAGCCCAAGTCAACGTATTCAAAGTCTTTTGTGAGTTTGTTTTGCTCTAAGCTTTTCAAATTCTTTGCCAATAATTTCGCCTGATTGATAGCAACGTTAGCAAGTTGTGGATGAGCATCAGGATAGAAAGGAGTTTCCATATAAGCAATATCGCCAAGCGCATAAATGTTTTCGCTTTCTAAAACTTTATTAATTCGGTTTACTTTTAGTCGGTTACTTGGCGTAATTATTTCTGGACTAAAACCTTCCAATTTATTCCCTATAATGCCTGCTGCCCAGATAACAGTTTTTGTTTTTATAGTCTCGCCAGTACTAAGTGTTATTATATTGTCTTCATAATTTGTTACAAATGTTTCGTTATAAATTTTTACTCCCAAATTTTGCAAATATTTTTTGGAAGCCATTTTTGCATTTTCACTCATGTCGTTCAAAGTGTTTTTAGTTCCTTCAATGAGCAGTATATTTAATCTTGAAAAGTCAATACCACGATAATCTTTTGGCAAAAAATCTTTTTTTATTTCAGCAACTGCTCCTGCCATTTCAACTCCTGTTGGTCCTGCCCCTACAATTACAAAGTTGAACAAACCTTCTTTTTCTGCTTCGGTGGCTGAAATTATTTGTTCAAAAGTTTTAAGAATATGATTACGAATGGTGATGGCATCATAAGTAGATTTTAGGGTAAGTGCATTTTCTTTAATGATTTCATTTCCATAAAAATTGCTTGTGCAACCAATAGAAATTACTAAATAATCGTAATCAAAATCTCCGATACTTGTAGTGATTGTATTTTTTGTTTTATCAATACTCAACACAGTAGCCAAACGAATCTGAACATTGATTTTCTCTTTAAAAATATTGCGAAGAGGAAACGAAATACTTGATGGTTCAAGCTGAGATGTTGCAACTTGATAAAATAGAGGTTGGAATTGATGGTGATTTATTTTATCAATCAATAAAACATCAAACAGTTTTTCGTCCAATATTTTTATGAATTCAATACCTGCAAAACCACCGCCTACAACTATTATTTTCTTTTTGATTATGTTATTCATTTTGTTGTTTACTTTTTTAAATTTAACTACTTTTTTATCTGTTTAAATACCAAATAAAAATATTTAGAACTGTTGCAAATGTTACCCAAAACAAGTAGGGGATTTGAAGATAAGCTGCAACCGGTATTATCTTTTTGAAAAGTGTAATCATATAGATGATTAAAAACCACATAATCAAAATATCAATTACTGAAAGGAAAATTGTATGAAAGGAAAAGAATAAAATACTCCACCAAAAATTAAAAAATAGCTGAATACCAAAAACCGCAAGTGCTTTTTGTCGGAGTTCTGTTTTAGGTGTGTTCCAAATTAAAAACATAGAAACACCCATTAGGATATACAAAACTGTCCAAACAGGTCCAAACAGATAACTTGGTGGATTGAATGATGGCTTTGCTAATATACTAAACCATTCAACGTTCATTTTATCTCTTACTAAATAGCCCGAAACGCTACCCACTACAATTGGTGTAGCTAAACTTATAATTAGTTTTAGAATTGTCTGTCTGTTTAATTTCATGTCTTTATATTATTTTTTAAATTGATTCGACCAACATTTTGCATCTCTTACAACTTATTATTATTGTAATACAATTTTTTAATACCGAATATTAAAAATTATTAAAAATACTAAAAGTAGTTTTATTTTCATTATTTTATTGGAGAAAACGGTAGGGCAGATTTATGAACTATAATTTTTAGTTTACCATTTTCCACTTTTTTGAAAACCCAAGTTTTATCTACCATTATCTCTTTTCCGTCTTTACCTGTAACCCATACATTACCCATTGATATGGCAACGGAACCGTAAATTTGAATACCCTCATTTCCCTCTCCTGCATTGTCGTATCTTGCTTTTACCCAAGGTGCCAATGCAAAACCTTTGTCGTCTGGATAAGTTGGGTCTCCACCTATAAAATAGGATAATGCTCCTCTTTTATCATTTCTGAATGTTTGGTCGCCAAAAGCCATTGTAGGTTTAAAAAATACCTTTCCATCATCATAATTATAAATTTCTGAAAGCACTTGTTCGGCAAAGGCTTTGTAATCGCCACCTTCTTCTTTCAGTTTTCCGATTTTAACCAAAGCATCGCACCACGCCTGTTGTGCAGCGTTCACTTCATCGTAAGTAATAATTCCTTGTGATGCTTCTTCAACATGGACTAAGTCTTGGTTACAAGAGATAGCAAACAGACTTATTGTGAGTATTGCTAAATTAGATTTATTCTGTTCATTTTTTATTTTTTGAAATTTTGTCTACTTCTAAAAATGGTGTTCGGTTTGTACGTTTATTTTTTAAATAATTGTTCTCGCTTTTTGTATTTCCGCTGGATTTCCTTGACTTATTGCTAATTATTTCTAATAATTGCTAATAATATATGAATGCAATATATCATTATTTATCAAAACAATGTTACACTTCAATAATAATCAAAAATAAATAAGTATTTAAAATTTATTATTAATCTCAACAAAAACTTAATAAGTCAAAAAGTTACATTCTTTATTCTGATTGAGATTTAGTTACTGTTTTATTCTTTATCAGCATATTTGATTAATAATTCATCTTCAAATCCAAATATTGTCAAAGCTTGTTTTATTCTGTCAAATTTACCGATATTATCGATGTTTGCTTCTATGAAATATGTTTCACTTATCGGAACTGCCTGTCTAAGTCCACTCATTTCAGGTGTTTTAGTTAAACTTAGTCTGTCACCAATTTTAGATGTAAAAAATGTTTCAGGCTGTAAGTCAAAAAGTTGTTTGAAAACTTCAACGTAGAGTTTAGCAACTTGATTAAAGTCTAATTTTTGATTAAAGAAAATTGCATACTCTAATCTTTTATGTGTTGGGTCTTCAGCGTCAAAAATATTTATCTCGTCATTTGTTGCCTCAAGCTCTATGCTAATTTCAGGGATTTCCCAGATTTTAATGAAGCGTTCTGAAATTGTATTTGCTCTTTCTTCAATTTCTAATTTATCCCATTTCAACTTTTCTTTTAAATCTCGATTTAGCCATAGTCTGCTGAAACTATATCCTTGTTCTTTACCGTCAACATTCATAACTTTTTTATCAAGAAACGATTTGTTACTCAATTTTCCATTATTCCCAGAAAGAGTTAAATTCCCAATAGTGTTAAGATAATTTTCCTTTATTAAGTTGTACTCTTCAGCACCTAATTCAATTTTCCATTTAGGATCAGGATTTTGAGGGAAAATATGTTCGATTGTAATATCTGAGTTACCTTCTATTGCTACAGGTTCATTATTCTGAAAGTTTTCAAGTCGTTCTAATAAATATGTTCTATTTTTCGGTTTGATGTTATAAACGTCTTTTTCTTTGAGGGCATTTATTGTTTCTGTATTTCTTGGGAAACGTTGAACACCTGACCTTTGTAATAATGCTTTTTGTATGGAGAATAAGTAATATTCGGGTTCTACTTTGTCATATAAACCCATAAAAATTTTGTTAAGTGCGTTCGTAGGCAAACCCAAAATAAAACGTCTGAAAGCAAAAGATTGAACAGTTGATAAAACAGAAATAAAAGTTGTCTTATCTATTATGTCATTTGAAAAATCTTCATAAACTTTCATTAAGAATGGAAACGCAACATTGATTTCTAATCTGTTAATATATTCAAGTTGGGTTCTAATTAATTTGTCTATTTCATTTTTAGGATTTATAAGTTTGTTATAATATTTAACCAACGATTTTAATTCAGTAAGAACATTTTCTAATTCGTCAATAGTTGATGTCGGATATTTCTCTTTGAATTTTACATAAACATCTCCTTTATTTGGAATTTCTTTGTTTTTAAGGGTCAAGTAATCACGAATAAATTCAGAAACTCTTGTTTTATTTAGTGTTTCATCTTTTGCATTTTTTTCTATTACTTCCCAGAAGTTTTTATAAATTCTGTCTTGGTCCTTTCTTGAAAGCCCCATTAGAATATAATTCCTAATAAGGTCTGCTTGTGATAATTCAAGACCAGTTGAATTTAAGCTTTCAAATATCCTTTGTGGATTATCTTTTTGTCTGTCAAGAGCAATGTCAACAAAGATTAACTTTGAAATACCACGCTGAATTATTTCAAAATTCTCTGCATTTATTACAGACTTGAAATAATCAAAATTTTCAATAATCTTTGAGTAACCTTTAAATTCTTCGCCATCTGACGAGTTGAGAATATGTTGGAGAGCTTCTTTATTATTTTCGGTTGGTTTTAATTTTAATTTTTCTTCCTCTGGTGCAAATTCATTTATCAAATATGTTTTTTGAATTCGGTTTACTAGATTTTGATTATCTAAATCTTTAGCAAGTCGATAAAGTGCAATATAAATTAAGGTTATTGTCGTAAGTCTTTGCTGTCCATCAATTATGGTTAATTCAGTTAAACCTGATGCTGTATAGACATCATCATGAACATAAACAATGCTTCCAATAAAGTGTGCATTGGTCTTGTCGTTTTTCCCAGTTTCTATAATATCGTGAAGCAATTGTTTACATTGAAAAAGTGTCCAATCGTAATTCCTTTGATATACAGGTATTGCAAATGTCGTTTCATTTGTTGCTAAGAATTTATCTACTTTGGTCTCATTAGCTTTCATTTTTCTTCTTTCCTAAAATTGTCGTATTTACGCCACTCAATTTAATTAATTTCCCCTTCTTTTCATAATTATTTGTACTACTTTCACTTATTTTCATTTAATTGATTAATATACCGTATTTTTGTAAAAATACATTAATACTTATAGGTAAAACTAATGTCATCAGATACTATTAAAACTGAAAAAATATCGTTTGAAAGTTTAAACTTAATCGAACCAATTCTTAAAGCAATTAATTCGGAAGGTTACACAAACCCAACTCCAATACAAAAATTAGCTATTCCAATCGTCCTAAACAAAAAAGATTTATTAGGCATCGCTCAGACTGGTACCGGCAAAACTGCCGCTTTTGCTATTCCGATAATACAACTTATGCACTTAGATGAAAAAAGTGTGGATTTCAAAAATAGAAAAATCCGTTGTTTGATTATAACGCCAACTCGTGAGTTAGCTCTTCAAGTTTTCGAAAGCTTCAAAACTTATGGTAAATACACTAATCTAAAATGTGCTGTTTTGATAGGCGGAGTAAACCAACATCATCAAGTATTAACTCTCAAAAAAGGTGTTGATGTTTTAATCAGTACTACCGGAAGATTAATCGATTTGATTAACCAAAACTTTGTTAATATTGATAATGTAGAGTATTTTGTCATTGATGAGGCTGATACAATGATGGATATGGGATTTATCCACGATGTCAAAATGATCGTTTCGGATTTACCAAAAGACAAACAAACTCTATTCTTTTCTGCCACTATGCCCAATGAAATTGAAAAATTATCAAATTTAATATTAAAAAATCCAGCAAAAATTGAGATAGAACCCGAATCTAAAACTGCTGAAAAAATAAGTCAATTCATCTATTATGTAGATAAAATTAACAAAAAAATGTTGCTTCTTGATATTCTTAAAAGTACAAATACAGATAGAATATTAATTTTTACTCGTACCAAACACGGTGCTAATAACTTAGTCGAGTTCTTGATTAAAAGTAAAATTAATGCACAAGCAATACACAGCGACAAGTCGCAAAATGCAAGACAAACAGCTCTGAATAATTTTAAAGAAAAGATTACAAAGGTTTTGGTTGCAACTGACATTGCCTCACGTGGAATTGATATCGAAGAATTGAATTTAGTTGTAAATTTTGACATTCCAAATATCCCAGAGACTTATATACATAGAATTGGTAGAACTGGAAGGGCAGGGACAAGTGGTAAAGCGGTCTCACTTTGCGATAATGACGAAAGAGCTTATGTCAAAGATATTGAAAAATTGATTGGAAAAGCTATACCAATTTTGACCAATGAAAAATATCCTTTGATGAATAAAAGTGGAAACAGTAATTTCAGAAAAACCAATAATACCAATCAAAGTGTTGCAAGCAGTTCAAAGACTGCCGCTTTGAAAAGTAATCCAACAGCTAAATTTATGAATCCTAAATCTAACAAATTAAATAACAACACTAATCAAAAACGATTAGCGAAACGTAGATAATTAGATTTTCTTACTACAAAATCTAAAAATATTATGATTATAGATAATTTTAATAATTTTGATAAATACCTAAATTTAAACCCTAATTTTCAAAAAGCAATTGAATTTGTAAATAACAATAATTTGATTGCTTTTGAAAATGGTAAATATATAATTGAAGAACAAAATTCAATTGTAAAATTGTATATTGTAATCGCTGAAGACAATATAAATATAGATAGACCAACTGTATTAGAAGCCCACAAAAAATACATTGATATCCAATTCCCTCTAATCGGCGAATTAAAATTAGTCTGGAAAAATATCATCGATTGTCAAAAAATAAATACAAATTATGATAAAGAAAATGATTTGATATTCTTTGATGACAATTCTGATTTTGATATTACACTCAAAAATAACAACTTCGCTATGTTATTCCCTCAAGATGCTCATTATGCAATTCATCCAGAAATTTATATTAAAAAAGCAATTATAAAAGTATTAATTTAATACATATTATTACAATTAATTATAAGATAACAAAATAAATTGTATTTTTGAACTTATTATTAATTACTACTAATTAAATTAACTTTCATACTCAAATTAGGATTTATATGAAAAATATATACATTGTTTTATTAATATTGATTTTCGCAACTAATAAGAATTTATTCTCAAATGTCCACATCGGAACAGGACAGACTTATCCAAACATTGAGGCAGCTTGCCCATTTATTAAGCCAGGTGATACGGTTTTTGTTCACAAAGGCAATTACAATACTTATCAATATTATAATGGTCTGAAAGGCACTAAAGATAAATGGATTGTTGTTACTCCTTTTAATAGAGAAACTATTGAAATTAATGGTGGCTGGCAATTCACAAGCTCTGAGTATATTCGTATCGAAAAACTGAATTTCAAAGGAAATGCAAGTTATGATAATACACTTTTACATTTTGACCACGCAGGTGATTGTAGTAAATTATCAAATAACATTTATTTAGATAGCTGTTCATTTTCTGATGTCAAAAGTGGAAATACTATAAAATTTGGCGGGTCATCTGATTTTGTTGTGAATAATTGTAGATTTATTAATAATTCAAGTAATTTTGCTGGGATTGCACTTAATGAAAGTAGAAGAGGTATAATTAGAAATAGTTATTTCGAAAATATCAGAACTAAAGCAATTCAATTCAAATTAGGTACTTTTGATGTCATAGTTAGTGCCAACTATTTTAAAAATGCAGGAATTGATGACTCTGCTTTAAAAATCGGAGAAAGTGGTGGTAAACAATATTATTGTGATGATGCAAATACCTTTCATTGCAAAAATATAAAAATTTATTCTAATATCTTTGATGGTGGTAGAACTCCATTTTCGATTGGCTTAGCAGAAAATACAGCTATAATTAATAATACTATTATTAATCCAACAAATTTTGTGCTTAGAATATTATCAGACGAAACAGATTATTGTAATCGCAATCATTTAATCGTTAATAATATCTTTTATTTAGATAAAAGTTTTTATTTTAATGGCTCTTCAAATGCACAAAATATAGATTTTTCTTCGATACTGATTCAAAATAATTTATTTTATTCGGTTTCAAAACCTACTTGGAAAGGTCCCGACCCAAATGGTGGTGATTATGATGCTGAAGAAATAAAAGGTGTCATTTTTAATAAGAATATAATTCAAAATCCTTTATTTGTTGATGAAAGTAATTTCAATTATAAATTACAAAATAATAGCCCTGCTTTAAGTTCCGGACAAAATGTAAATGAACCAACAACAGATTATTATGGAAAGCCATTCAAAGCACAAAGAGCCTTAGGGGCAATAGAGTCTGACTCAATCAAAAATTTAATTAATGTTCTTGATGTATTTATAAGTCTTAACATATTAGAGTTGAAAGTGGGTGATTCTTCAAAATTAGATGCAACCGTTTACCCCTCTGATGCTGATAATACTAATATTATATGGTCAAGTAGTGATGACAAAATAGCGATTGTTAATTCCATTGGGCTGGTTAC
This sequence comes from Kapaibacterium sp. (SeqCode), assembly GCA_041688685.1. GTDB lineage: Bacteria > Bacteroidota > Ignavibacteria > Kapaibacteriales > UBA2268 > JBDNHS01. The sequence continues at coordinate 48 of JBDNHS010000094.1, read as the reverse complement.
TGCAATTGCAATTGGTAAGGCAAATGTTATAGTTAAAACAGTAGATGG
>JBDNHS010000093.1:0-10592 GCA_041688685.1 Kapaibacterium sp. (SeqCode) | reverse complement strand
GATATTTTCTACACTTGAAATTAACTTATCTAATGGCTCAATCCAAAATGTGTTATTTGACCACGGAGTTTCATTATCTTTGTATCTACAATAAAACTTATTGCCAAATTTCTTTAATGGATTTGTAACTCTTCCATTTTCTGGCAATAGATGATAATTCCAATTTTTTTTATTAAATAAATCATCGGTTACAAATAATGTATCCTGAAATGAAATGTAAGCATTCCCACCATCACTTGTAACCGCAATGCCATAAAACCCATATTCTGGTATTGTATCTGAATCCCATTTCATTAATCTAAAATATTCGTTAGTTTCAATATCTACAATATCAAGAAATGCAATATTTGACTCTGGGTATTTGGCATAATCATTATGAGTAAGAGCTAAATATTTCTTTCCTTTTACTTCAATATTATACACCCTGCTTACAATTTCATTTATAGGGTATTTATGAATAATATCCCAACTTTGACCGCCATTAATTGAATATATGATTTGACTTAAGCTATCTATAGTACTGCAACTGTGGACAAGATACGAATTTATATCTTTTGAATATACGTGATTAAACACAATATTTGAATCCATAATTCGCTTTACTAATTCACCACTTGTATTTATAGTAACTATAGATGAAAATATTGTTCTTGAAGTAGAAAAAGTTGAAGACCAATACCCAACAGGTATTATAAATTCATCTCCCCTTTTTTGAATATTGTTATTATAGTTTGAGAATGCATTTCTATAATAAACTTGCATTCGACCTTTTTCTTTAAAATTTACTCCATTTAAAATAGTAGAATCAAAAGTTTTGCCTCTATCTTTAGAAGTTAACATTAATGCTTCATCAGTCCAATAACCTACTCCAAAAAAATATAAATTATCAGAGACTTTATCATAATAATTATTAGACATATTAAATAAATGAAAATCTCTTTGGTATAATTCATCATATTTATCAATTGTTGGTAATATTGTAACTCCATTATTTTCTGATTTGTATATACTTGGCTCTGGTATTGAATAAAAAATATAAGTCGAATCATTAATCTGGTCAGGAATTCTGAAAGAAGCTCGTGAAAAGTCTGATATAGCTTTTATTGTGCTATCTTTTAAATTTAATATTGTAAATATTTTGTAGTCACCCAATACATATAATTTGTCATTTGCGACTATTGATTCTTTGAATAGATAACTTATCTCTCTGTCAGTTAATTTTGTTGTATCAATTAGTTTTTTATCAGGAATAATTCCTAATGAGTACAACTTACCTTTTCGTATTGAATAAAAATTTTCAGCACTTAGGCTATCTGCTACTTTTTCAATATTTTTAAAATCATTAGTTTTAAACACTGCCGAATAAATACCGCCACCTATTGAATAACTATATTTTAAGTAAATCTCATTTGATTCTGCAAAAATTCTATAACCTGATAAATATTTTCCATAATTTACTTTTTCTAATAGTTTTAAAGTGTCTATAGGTGCTAAATAATTATCGAATCGAATAAAAACACAAGAGTCAAATTCTGCAACGAATTTATTATCTGAAAAAAGTATTGATTTATTGTATGTAGGATAATAATAAAAGCCTTTTCGGGTTAATGCTTTTGATTCAATTTGTATTTCATTTAATTTCTCAAATTGATTAGAAATTGTCATTAATTTATTTCGCATTCTAATAAAATAACCATCTGTATATTTTACTACTGCAAGTATAGAATCCTCAAGTTTTGAATTTACAATCCAGCTTGTTCCTGAATTATTAGAAATAGCAATTTCGCCCTTATCATTAAATGCAGTAATATTGTTATTTTCAATAAACACATTAATAATTTCTCCACTTTTGAATATTCGTTTTTGTTGCCAACTAACTTCATTATCCGTACTTATCAATGCAGAACCATGGTCAGCAAAGGCAAAAGTAATATTTTTTTCTACTGTTGCTCCTTTGAAATTAAAAATTATTGGTGTAATTTCAAAATTGCCACTAAAAGATATTGAAATTGATAAAAGAAAAAAAAACGAATATAATGCTATTTTAATATATTTTTTCATATTTTGTATGTGCCTCTATTATGGAATTAATGTATAAAATCAAAGGTAATATATGGAGAACGTCAATTAACATCCTCCGTATATTGTATATTTATTAATTTCAATTCTCAATTAAAATTAATCACAATCTGTTCTACTTAAATAGTATTAACAAACCCACTTGCTTTTTGTTACAAAAAATGCGAAAATAATTTACAATCAACCGTAGGGTTAACCCTACGGTTGATAATAGTAAAGACAAAAAACAAAAAAAAGGACAGGCAAAAATACCTGTCCTTAAAAAGAATATTAAAAATTAATAACACTTTACTAAATAATTAAGTAGTTTCTAATGAGTCTTCTTTGATTGTTATGTCTGTTTTATTTCTTTTTAATAACTTCAATGTATATTCCTTGATATCATCAACTATATTATATACTACAGGGACAACAAGTAAAGTCAAAAACATCGAAGATGTAAGCCCACCAACTAACGCCCAAGCCAAACCACTCTTCCATTCTGAACCTGCTGCTGTGGACATTGCAATAGGCAAAAACCCGAACACCATAGCAATAGTTGTCATCAAAATAGGTCTCAATCTTTCTTTACCTGCCTCAATCAATGCCTCAACTGTTCCCATATTATGAGATGCTTTTAGTTGATTAGTAAAATCGACGAGTAATATAGCATTTTTGGCAACAAGCCCAATGAGCATTATTATACCCAACATTGTAAATATACTAAGCGTACTCAAAGTAAGTGCCAAAGCCAACAGTGCACCTACAATTGCCACAGGAATTGAGAACATTACTACAAATGGATAAATATAAGAGTCATACAATGCAACCATAATCAAATAAACAAACAATATTGATGTTCCAATTGCAATCAATAAACTTCCAAAAGCGTCTGCTTGATTTGCCAAATCGCCGTCAAACTCCCAAGTTACGCCTGTTGGTAATTTTTCATTTTTCATTTTTTCTGTGATTTCATTACCGACAGTGCCAGAAGGTCTCGCATCAAGGTGAGCTCTAATCATCACAGATGGTATCCTATTACGTCTTTCTAATTGTGATGGACCAGTTGTTTGCTCGATAGTAGCGAATTGACTTAATTTAATAATTTGACCATAATTATTAATAAATTCTATTTTGGAAACATCACTTATACTACTTTTGTCAAAATTATCAAATTGAATTCTTATATCATATTCATTTTCTTTGTCTCTATATTTAGAGTCATCGTTCCCAGTAAAAGCAGTTTGTAAAGCCGAACCAACTTGAGCTAAGTTTAGCCCCAATTGTGCCATTTTTTCTTTATCTGTTGTAATTTTGATTTCAGGATTACCATCTTCTACAGATAATTTTACATATTGAGTGCCTGGTATAGTTTTGATTACTTCTTTTATTTTTTTTGCTTCTTTTAATACTGTTTCTAAGTTTGCACCTTTTACAACTAATTGAATAGGTGCCTCATCTGCACCACCAAATATTGCAATATTAGTTACAGTTGGATTGACACCAGGAACAGACTCAACTAATTTCCTTGCTTCAATAATCATTTCAGCAGTAGATTTTATTCTTTGTTCTTTTGGCACTAATTCAACATTTAGCTCAGTTTTATATTGTGCTGATTGTCCAGCCATCACATTAGAACTTCCACCCACATTTGCTATTACTTTTACAACTTCTGGCAAAGATAATAGAATTTCTTCTACTTTTCTAGACATTTGGTTATTTTGTTCCAAACTCACACTTTTATCCATTTCTAATTGAATGATGAATTTCCCTTGATCACCCTTGGCAACAAATTCACTTCCAATAAAGCCACCGACAACCAATGCCAACGAAGAAACAAATATTATTAATGTGATAGATAAAACAGCAAATTTGCGTTTCAATGCCCATTGGATAGTACGACCATAAAGGTCGTTAAGTGAAGTCATACCTTTTTCGAAATAAATTCCAATTCGCCCAAAAATAGAATTTTCATTTAATTTTTGAATTTTGGAAAAGCGAGATGCAAGTAATGGTGTAATTGTGAATGAAACAAATAAACTCATAAGAGTTGAAACAATTACAACTATCGAAAATTGTCTCAAAATATTAGCTATCAAACCATCTAATAATATTAATGGAAAAAATACAACAACGTCAACCATTGTAATACCCAAAGCTGTAAATCCAATTTCATTTCTACCATCAAGAGCAGCAGTTCGATTGTCTTTGCCCATTCCCATGTGTCTGTAAATATTTTCTAATACTACAATTGAGTCATCAACCAAAATACCTACCACAAGCGATAATGCAAGTAGTGTCATTAGATTTAGTGAGAAATCCATCAGATACATTACAATAAAGGTGGAGACCATAGATGCAGGAATTGCAATCATTACGATAATTGAATTTCTTAAAGAATGCAAAAACATCAACATCACAAATGCAACCAAAAATATAGCAATATACAAATCGTGAATAACTGCATCAGCTGCTGCTAAAGTATAGTCAGACGAGTTTTGTGCAACTTCAAATTTCAGCCCTTCTTCTAAATATAACGCCTCTAATCCAGCTAATTTTCCAATTATATTTTGTGTTACAGCAACCGCATTTGCATCAGATTGTTTTCTGATCATCAAACCGATTGAAGTTTGGTTATTGATTCTATTAATCGTAGAATAGTCTTTCTTTGAATCATAAACCTCTGCAATGTCTTTTAATTTGATTACACTTCCATCAGGACCGCTTTTTACAACTAATTCATTAAGTGACTGAATACTACTAAATTTGCCAGCCAAACGAACTAAAATTTGATTTTGATTATTTTTTACTTTACCAGTTGGATAATCAAGATTTGACATTCCAATTATTTGGTTTATTTGATTGATTGACAAATTATAGTAAATTAGCTTATCAGGGTTAATAAATACTTTGATTTCTCTTTGTTCGCCACCATTTAAGTCCACCTGAGCAACCCCTTCGACAGACGCTAATATTGGGTTAACTTTATCTTTTACCAAATCATAAAATTCAGTTGGCTTTAAATTTGACTTAGCAGCCAGCCTAATCACAGGCAACTCATCGATAGCAAACTTAGAAATTGTTGGAGTTTTTATCGAAGTGGGTAAAGTGTTGATTATTTCATTTACCTTTCTTTGCGCATCACGAAGCCCATCTTCTACATTTGCAGAGGCAGTAAGTTCGACCATAACTATAGAAACATTTTCTTGTGAAGTAGTTCTAATAGTTTTGATATTTTCTAAGGACGAAATGGCATCTTCTACTTTTTTTGAAACTGAATTTTCGACTTCTTGCGGTGAAGCACCAGGGTAAACTGTGCTTATAGTCAAGAATGGAGAAGAAAATTTCGGCAATAATTCATAATTTAATTTAGAATAACTAATTATTCCAAGTACAGTTAGAATTGTAAATATTACCACAATTAGCGAGGGTCTTTTTATTGATATTTCGGTTATCGACATTTTTATTCCTATTTTGATTTTTATAATCTTAACTATTTAATATTAATCTTTTATTATTTATTAATTAGTTATTATTATTTACAACAGTTACCGCAACTTTATTTGTTAAGTTGATTTGTCCATTTATTACTACTTCGTCATTTTCTTTCAGCCCGCTTATTACCTCTAATGTTTCACTTTCAGATTCATTTACAACAATTGATTTTAGGTAAGCAATGTTGTCTTTGATTACAAATACTTGTGGATTTTTGATACTACCAATTAGTGCCAATCTTGGAATTGCAATAGAATTTCTCGAACTTTCTTCTGTGAAATTAACTCTACCAAACATTCCGGCTCTTATCATTTCTTTTTTGGAATTATTTACAGTAATTTCTACTGGAAACAACTGACTTTGATTCGATTTCACTGGCACAAGACTGACATTTCCAGCAAATTCAATATTTGAATAAGCATCTAAGCTCACATTTACTTTCATATTTTTTACTATTTTAACAATCTCTTTTTCTGAAACCATAACTAATAATTTCACATTTGCAACATCAGTAATTACAAACGTAGTTACACCAGGACTAAGAACACTTCCGTCTTCGATCATCTTTTTTGTAATTACTCCAGAAATAGGAGCAATGATTGAAGTGTTAGATAATTGTTTTTTTAGTATTCGAAAGTTTGCCTCAGATGATTTCACCCCAAGTTTTACATCTTGTAATTGTATATCTGTAGCAGCATTTGCTTTTGCAAGATTTTCCATCCTTTGCAAATCTTTTTGCAATTTCTCTAATTGTGCTTCAGCGATGTATAATTGTGCATTCAGTATTTCTTTATCTACTTGAGCCAAAACGCTCCCAGCGGAAACAAAATCGCCCTCTCTAACATTTAGTTTAACTACTTTCCCGTTAGTTTCTGATAATACATTCACTTCTTTCGAAGCATTAAATGTCCCAGTATAATTAAATTTATCTTTGAAATTTTGCTTTTGGGCTTTGATTGTCTCAACAGAAGTATTGATGATTAACTTTTGAGGAGTTGCCTTTTCATCCAAGTATTTTTTATTATTATATAATTTATAACCAATCAACAAAGCAATTAGTAATGTAACCGTGATTATAATGATTTTCTTCATTTAGACCTTTTAAATTTTTATATTTTATTTATTTTCTATTTATTAATTCAGATATTTTTAATGTTTTTTAGTTATAATTATACATATCTTAATTAATAACTAATAAAACACCTTGAGCTTTTTTGAGTTCTAATTTTGAAATATTTATTTGTAATAAAGCACGCAAATAATTATTTTGAGATTCTTTTAGACTTGTTTCAGAATTTAATAATTCAGTCAAAGGAGTTACTCCTTCTTTGTACTTTAATTCAGTCTGAGCAAAAACTTCTTCGGCAATCATAACATTTTCTTTTTGTGCATTAAATTTCTCAAGACTGGATTTTAATTTTGTTTTTGCATTTTTAATTTCTGCATTTACATTATCTTTTAATAGTTGGAATTCGTAATTAGTTTGAGCAATTTTAATTTCAGTTTGTTCTGATTTTCTCATTTTAGTCAATCCATCAAAAATTGGAATTTTGATACTCACTCCAATTACTGCACTTCTGAACCAGTCTTTACTTGTATCAAAGAAATCAAAAGATTGTCTGAATGCTTGGTAAGAATATCTACCATAAGCATTAACGACAGGATAATATCCAGCAGAGATATTATCTTTCTGTAATTCATACAATTCAGTTTGTTTGTTCAATAGTAACAAATCATTTCTACTTGAATAAGGATTGATATCATTTTGTACCATTTCTAATATTTGTTCTTCATTAATATTATTATTTAAAGTTAATTCTGTGTCAGTTGGCAAATTAAGTAGCACTTTCAAATTATTATTTAGATTATCTACAGCAGTTTTAAGATTATTTAATTCACTTTCAAGATTTGTAATAGAAACTTTTACTCTTTTTACATCAATTTTATTAATTAATCCATTTGCTTCTTGCACTTGCATTATTTCAACAGTTTCTTTCAGTTTTTTTATATTTGCCGAAATGTTATCTGCTGCCTTTTGAGTAATATTTATATTATAATATAGTATAGAGGTAGTATATATTATTTGTTCTTTGGAGATATTTGTGGTTATATCTGCTAATTCTGTGGCAGCTTTCGAGGCTCTAAGTCCTACCCAGAAAGAATGACTATAAAGCAATTGATCCACCGAAGCGGTTGCAGACATATTGAATTGAGTACCAAACTGTACGGGCACAAACTGTCCCACAGGACCTCCTGCTATTTCTGCCGGAATTAGAGTTGTCGGGATAATTAAATTATTATCAATATTAGTTGATAAGTTAATTTGTGGTAATCCACTTGCAATAACTTCATCTACTTGGGCTTCGTAATATTTTTTGTCTAAACTTTTAGATTTTATGCTTAGATTATTTTCTAAGGCTATCTTGACCAATTCATCCAAACTTATATTTTGATAGGATTGTGAATAGGTATAATTGTTCAGAATTGCAAAACACAATATCAAATATAATAAAACTCTATTTATCATTTTATTTATATATTTGAATTTGATAAATTTACTGTTTTGTAACATCTATAATCCTTTATTTAATTAAAAATTTATTTTTGTATATTTTTATGATACTAAATTAAGTTTATAAAAACTATTGTTAATTAACTTAAGTTTATTTTGAGGTTTAAACTAAGTTTAAGGTTCTTAATTCTTGATTAATATTCTTTCAGACTTTAATTAATTTAAAAGTTTTATTAAATTAAAATACAATCTTCTTTATACGTTTATTATCTATCAAAGTTAATAAATATCTTTATTTTTTGATAAATATTAAATAGAAAAATTAAAAAAAAGATCATTTATACTTATACTTAATTTAAACTTATTCTAAATGACCAATACAAATTCTAAAAGAAACTCGCCAATTGGAGTATTTGACTCAGGGATGGGTGGATTGAGTGTATTAATGAACTTACACAATATCATACCAAATGAGAAATTTATTTATTTGGGGGATACAGCAAGAGTCCCTTATGGAAATAAATCCAAAGACGCAATTATAGAGTATTCCAAACAATGTGTTAGTTTTTTATTAGAACAAAATGTAAAGCTTATAGTTGTTGCTTGTAATACTGCTTCGTCTTTTGCCTTAGAGTCAATTGTAAAATTAGCAAAAAATATCCCTGTTGTCGAGATGATAAATCCAGCTACAAAAGCTGCATTTGCAAAATCTGTCAATGGCAAAATTGGCATTATAGGTACAAAAGGAACCATTAAGTCTGAATCGTATATCAAAGCACTTAGAAAAATGGATACTTTTGATCATCTAAAACTTTTTACAAAAGCTTGTCCATTATTTGTTCCTTTTGTCGAAGAAGGTATGGCAGACCATAAAGTTACTGAAATTATAGCTCACGAATATTTAGATGAATTTAATATCAGTGGTGTTGATACATTAATTTTGGCTTGTACTCACTATCCTTTTCTCAAAAGTCAAATAAATAACGTATTACCAAATATAAATTTAATTGATACTGGATATTACTCTGCAATTGAAACAAAAAAAATCTTAAACGAAGAAAATTTAAGCAATGAATCAAATATCAATTTAAATAAAGATGAAGATAATGATGAAGACAATATTGATTTTAACGAAAATTTAACTAATTTTGATTTATATGCTACTGACTTTTCTACAGACTTTAAGTCGGTTGCTGAAAAATATATTAATATTAGGCTAACTGAAATCAAAAAAGTAGATATTTCTATATATTAAATTATATATTAAACTATAAAAACTAAAAACAAACAAATATTTATTCAATTTAAAAGCTAATCAAAAATATTATGGCAAAATCATTAAATAGAGTTACATTATTAGGAAATTTGGGGCAAGACCCAGAATTTAAAGTAACACCACAAGGTTCGAGTGTATGTAATCTAAATATCGCAACTACAGAATCTTACAAAGATAAAAATTCTGGCGAATGGAAAGATAATACTGATTGGCATAGAGTTACACTTTGGGAAGGATTGGCTGATACTGCCAATAAATACCTTAAAAAAGGAAATAAGGTCTATATTGAAGGTAAATTGAAAACTCGCTCTTATGATGATAGAGAAGGTAACAAAAAATACATCACCGAAGTATTAGCAAGCTCTTTGATTATGATGGGTGGTGGCGGAAATAGTGAAGGTGGAAATAATGGAGGGTCTAATTATTCTAAAAATGAATCTTATTCTCAAACTTCTAACAATGACGAATCTGATTCGAGTGGTTTTGATAGCGATTTACCATTTTAATCTCTTTAATAAATCTATTGAACTAATATCTTGAATTGCGGTGATTATTGATTCTAATTTCATATCAAATTTATGAAAAATACTCAAACTAAAATAAAGTTAAATGAAACAAATTATTATTGCTATAGATGGACCCGCTGGGTCTGGCAAAACTTCTTCAGCCAAAGAAATAGCCAAAAGATTGTCTTATACTTATATTGATACTGGTGCCATGTATAGAGCAATAGCTTTGGCTTGGATGAGAGAATTAGAAAAGTTAAGTCTTGATTGTGATGAATATATTAATAACAGAGAATATAATAATCAATTATTAACCGAGATAATGGATAATTATACCGTTAATTTAATTCCTAATAATAATAGTTCGAAAGTATTACTAAATAGAGAAGATGTTACCGAAGAGATTAGGAATGTAAAAGTTACTAAATTCTCAAGTCCAATTAGTGCTTATAATATTGTTAGAGTTAAATTAATAGAACAACAGCGACAAATGGGTAGAAATGGTGCTGTGGTAATGGATGGAAGAGACATTGGGACAGTAGTATTCCCAAAAGCCGAACTTAAAATATTCTTGATTGCTGATATTGATTCGAGAACAGATAGAAGATACAAAGAATTAACTGCAAGCGGAAATGAAGTTGATAAAGATGAGCTAAAAGAATTAATTTCTATTAGGGATTTTAATGATACTAATAGAGAGGAGAGTCCTCTTATCAAAGCAAATGATGCTATAGAATTAGACACT
>JBDNHS010000092.1:0-4251 GCA_041688685.1 Kapaibacterium sp. (SeqCode) | reverse complement strand
TGAAAATGATAATTTAATAAATAAAGATAATCCGACATATAATCTTTTTAAATGCAATTTAATACAAAATTGGATTTTTGATGCATATCCAGCTAAAGATGAAGGAGGGGATACAATATTAAATATGCAAAAAAATTTTAATCATATTATATTAAAAAATCCAGTAATGATATCATTATTTGAATCAGAAATTAAAAGTAAATCTTACAGTGATATAATAAGTAGAATGAGCAATTTAGTTGATAATAGTATAGAATTTGCTAATAAATTTAATAAGTTAATATCTCCTGATAAAATAATAAAAGATGGGGGATTAATTACAAAAATAATTAAATCATATTATGTGGAAGAAAATATTGATGATAATGTTATTGAAAAATATAAGAGTGTGATTAAAAAATTGAAATTAAGTAATTTTGAGGAATTTTATTATACAATGGCAATACACACGGGTGGACAAGGTAAACATGCAATTGGAACATATTTTAAGAATATTGAAAACGATGAATATTTATTTTATATAATAAATGCCGGAGCAGGTAGTGAATACCAAAATATTCAAAAAAGCGGTGATGAGAATGATGGTATTATGTGTTTTAAGATTAACTCGGAAAAAATTAATTTTATTTATTCAATGCTTCTTGGAGGCAATGATTATTTAGAAATGGAAACTTTTTATAATATAGTATTGGCAATATTATTTTCAGAAGAAACCGAAATATTAAATTTAAGTACTAATACTAAAAATAAATTTTTGCATGAATCTGATTATTACGTAAAAGGAATAAAGACAAAGCAACAAGTAATGGGTAATTGTACTGTTTTATCTTTAGTATATATTATTGAAATATTATTAAGAGAAGATGATTCTATAGATACAACTAGTGAAATATTGTTAGTACAATCAATTTCAGCTGAATTTTTAAATTTGTATAATAAAATAAAATTTGTGTTGATATATTATTCGCTAATATATTTTTCGGATTCATCAAATAATATATTAGCGAATAATAATTATTATTTATTTACAAAATTAAATGAAGCATATAATTATATTAGAGATGTATATTATTTTCCGAAATATTCTGAAAAAGTAATAATATTGATTAATTCATTATACGATTTTTATACTAATGATATCGAGAATTGTACAGCGCTTAAAAATACAAGGGAAGATATTTATAAAACTGAATGTAATAAAGTTCAAAAACTAAAACAGATTAAAACCGTAGATGATTTTGATTTAAAATATTTATCCGATGATTCGGATAAAAATAAAAGTAATTTAGATGATACAATTAAATATATTATGGATATTATTAAAATTTTATCTAATTCAAGAATTTCTAATTTTAAAGAAATTGAATCATTTATAATATATATATATTATATTATTGAAGCTACTATTTATATTTCTAATAATTTTAATGATATTATCATAGGAAGATACATACAATATAAATTAGTTTTTTTAGTAAATAATTTTTATAAGATAGTCAAATCAATAATAAAAACCGGCTCAAAGGTTGATTTTAATGTGGAATTAATTTCAAATTTAATATATAAATTTTGTTGGCAATTTCAAAATTTAACTGTGCATTATGAACGCTCAAATATTAATTCCATAAAACCTCTAAAAACAACGCCTATAAGTGTTCCACGTTCTAAATTTTATAAGAATAATAAATATGAACAAGATAACATTAACTGTAGTTTTGTTAATATAGAATCAATTATGCAATTGAATAATACTAAAAATATTACAATATATGATACGGTATTAATAAATTTTATAAAAATTACTGGATTATTGTACGATTATATGAATGATGTAAAAGTCCCAGAACATTCCGAAATAAATATTGTAGAATCAATTAATTATATTATGCGTGGAGCAATAATAACAAACAAATCAGAGGCTAATTTTATTTTAGATATTACAAAAGATTTAATAGAAGAAACAAATAAGTATTTATTATTAACAAATAAAAATTCAGAAACGAATGATGAAGAAACAATGCAAAATATGAACAATTTGTTAAATATAGAAGAATTGTCATATCACATGAAGTATGATGAATTACGCAACTATTATAACGATACGACAGGCATTGAGAATAAAAATAATAATGCATCAGAAATTATTAAAGGGTCATCATACAACTCTATATCGTACCAAATTTATAATCTTGAAACATCATTTAAAAAGACAGCTTTTGAAGGTCATTTTAATATTAATCATTTTTCTGAAATATTAAAAATAGAATTAAGTGGCCAATCATTTAAAACAAATAATGATTTTTTTATATATATTAAAAATAGAAAAATTAAGCCAAATAGTTTAAATTGGACTTTGTTAGAGTTAAATTCTCTATTTTACAGTTGTTATTTAAAAGAATATAACCATTGTAAATCGGATTTTAACACCAATCCAATTTATTTAAATCAACTTGTAAATTTAAATTTCCCTCTAGTATCGAGTATTAATTTTAATCAACAGGATAAAGAAATCAATACTATAATCGATGATATCAATAAATATTTATTTTCTAGTGAAAATTTTACTTTTACATTACCGAAAATTATATTAGGTTCTATAAATAAGGATGATACTAATAATATATACAGACAAAATATATGTGATAATACAAATTTTAAAATTAATGAATATATGTTCAATGGTGAATATTTTGAACATATATTTATAAAATTGGCTGACAGTATTAAAAAAAGAGAAATACAAAAGAAAGATTATAACAAAACCTTTGATTTAATTATTACAATATTAAATATTTTTAATGTATTTGATAAAAAAATATCTAAAAAAACAGAAGTAATAAAGAGCATAAATATAATAATTAATGAATTTTCTTCAATATTAAAATTTATTCTTAATAAATATCACGATTTTGATTTTGAAATTAATTATTCAGATATAATAATAGAATTTGACAAAGGTATTAAGTTTAACAAATCTTGTAGTAATATACATTGTGATTATGGAATCTATATAAATAATATATTCTTTTTTGCACAAGACAATGCAGAAATTGAAAATGCAATATTGAATAATGATACTTATAAAAAACTAATAGTTGGTTTAGAATACACATTCTTAGAAAAATTGGAAAATGAACAAAAACGAGCAGATATAAAATATAAATTAGAAAATGGTATTTTTGCCGAACCACATGCACCGCTTGCATCTGATGATTATGAGCAAGAAGAAATAGAAGAAATAGAAGAAATAGAAGAAACCGAAGAAATTAAAATGTCTAAACTTTTAAAATTAGCCGAAGAGAATGTAAGTGATTATGAAAATAAAGTTGCTGGTGTATTTTATAATTATTATAATAATTCTTCAAAAAGTGTAATAGGTAATATACAATATGTAGATAAAATAAGTAAATATAAAGTAATGGCTCCTAATAAAGACATTACTTTTTTTATAGAAAAAAAACCACGTTCGCGTATTGTAGAAAATATTATTTTTGCAAATTCTAATTTTGTGTATAATAAGCTTAGTAATATATACGAACACTATTCATTAATATCTTTCAATTTAAATACTGATTATATAAAATCTGAATTTGTTATGAGCAACGATAATATGCAAAAATATCAAAAAACATCTTTCAAAAATGAAAAAAATAGTTTTTTACAATTATTATACGAATCTAGTTTTTCATTCATTAATCAATTAGATTTTAATAGTGATCCATCAAATAAAATTAGACATGAGAGTTATTTTTTAGATTACGAAATTGTAGTTGAACTATCAGAAATTCCCCAAATTTACATTAACAATAATAAAGTTATTGAAATAATTGATTTAATAAATTATCCATATTTATTCGGCATTTTTTTTAAATTATTTAAATTATGCAATATGAACATGAATGATAGAAAATCAAAAGTATCGGATAATATTAGGACATATACTAATACTAATATTTATAATGAATTAGTTCCAGTATTAATTGAAAATAGAGTGGAATTCATTTGCTTTAAATTAGGATTAACATTTATTTTTGATTTAACCACTCGCAAATTAACACTTAATAATAATGAAATTATAACTTCAACAAATCACTATTTTATCAACAGATATGTCTATAATACAAATTGTATGTTAATAATGATTAACAATAGATATAATATTATGATAATGGATGAACATGATACAACATTAAATTATATTAAAATAAATTATAATGGATTGTTCTCAGAATCAAATAACGAAATATTAAT
>JBDNHS010000091.1:0-2157 GCA_041688685.1 Kapaibacterium sp. (SeqCode) | reverse complement strand
TAATTTCTTCTTTGTTAATATTAAATAAACTTGTAAACAAATCGGTTAATTTGTTGAAATTTTTAATTGTTTTATCTTTAAAAACTACTTTATAAGAATAACTTGCATTTTCTGTATTGTTTGAGATACTTGATGTTTTTTGATTAGTAGATTTTTGTTTAATACTTAATTCTAAGTTTTGACTAATTTGCTTTAAATTGATATTTAGATTAATATCATTCGTAATATCATTTGTTGTCAAATAGTCTAATATTATAGGGCGTAACAAGTCTAATAATTGGGTATTTAATAATTTGCCTTTTTGACTAATTAATAACCTATCTAATTGTTTTTGGATATTTGAATCGTCTAGATTAACTTCTTTCATCATTATAATAGCACTTCTTAAAGCTTCAATTTGTATTTTTAGCTCAGTAGATGTCTATAATTCAAAGTTGTTATTTGCTTTATTCATTCTTCACACTTTTAATAATATTTTTTATAATTAATGGTTTAACTGATTTTTTTTAAAATTCTCTGCCTGTTCAAAAATCTCTACATATACTTCATCTCTTTTTATAATTGGGGGATAGTCATATTTGTCCAATAAAACTATAATTTCTACCTTAAGTGATGATTTTATATCTTCTCTTTTATTCCAATCTGGGAATTTTGCTTGATTATCCACTATCTTTTTTACTTCTTTTGATAATAATATAAGTTTGTCTTCTGGGTAGCTGAAATCATATTTTATACATAAATCTTTTAAAATATCGTAAAACGCTTTTTCTTCAAAATCTATACCTAAAAGCAAACCAGAATTAAATTCATTTTTGACTTCCCAAATTAAGTTTGTTAATTGGTCTGCCATCTCTTCAAAAACCTCACCTCTAAGTATGTCATTTTCAGTTCTATTGTTATATTTCTCAACCAAATCTTGCATTTTTTTACTAAAATCTAATCCTTTTACTTTATTTACTTTTTTTAGGGAACCAATTACTTTTGATAATAATTGTTGTAGTAATTTGATTTTTGTATTTGGCAGTTTAATTTTATTAATTTTCGCTAAATAATCTTCATCAAATAAATTTTGTTCCTTTTCTTTGCTATTACCAAGTTTAATGATTTCTTCAACTCCTTCACTCAATAATGCTTCTTTAATCATCTCTCTAACTCTGGCATTCATTTGAAAAGTATCTGGAGCATCACCTTTAGTTAATTTAAATAAAATTGTGCGAATGGCTAAATAAAAGTGGATTTTATCTTTCTCTAAATTTAACAAACCTTCGCTTCCAGAACAAATATCATAAGCTGCTTTAAGTCTTTTGACTAAGCCGATAAATCTAATTTCATTTTCTTTATTATTTTGTATAAATTCAGCACCCAAATTAAGAGTATGTAATTGCTCTAATGATTCACCATTAAAATATTTAGTGCTGTCAAAACCATAAAATAATTTGTCTAATAAATCTAAATGGTCTTTAACGACTTTTATAGATTGTTTGACATCTTCAAAGTTATCTTTATCACCCTTATTATATTGAGCTAATGCTAAATTCATCTGCTTTTTAATACCAATATAATCAATCACAAGTCCTTTTTCTTTTCCTTCGTATTTTCTATTTACTCTCGAAATTGTTTGTATTAAATTATGTTGGACTATTGGCTTATCAATATAAATACTATCTAAAAATGGAACATCAAAACCTGTTAGCCACATATCCACAACTATTGCTATCTTAAAATTTGACTTTGCATTTTTAAATTGTCTGTCAAGTTCTGAACGTTGTAATTTATTACCTAATAAATCATAAAACTCTTTTCGGTCATCTTGATTTCTTGTCATAACCATTTTGATTTTTTCAATTGGCTTGATTTCTTTTTTCTCTTGTTCTGATAAAATTAAATTATCATCTAATTCTTTAATTTCAATCCAATCTGGTCGAATTAAGATTATATTTTGATAAAGTAAATAAGCTATTTCTCTACTACTGCTGACAAATAGTGCTTTACCTAATACTGTTGAGCCTTCTGAAACTCTTTTTTCATAATGAATGATAAAATCCTCTGCAATAGCTTTTAACCGTTTGGGGTCGCCCAAAATTGCACTCAATTACACCCTTTTTTCAGTTTTTCACGCACAGCACTGCACTCAATTACACCCTTTTTCGCTTTTTT
>JBDNHS010000090.1:0-1976 GCA_041688685.1 Kapaibacterium sp. (SeqCode) | reverse complement strand
TACAAACTAATAGTTTGGAAGAAACAGAAAGTTTCTATATCAAACAGTTGGGCTTTGAATTAGTTTCCAAAGAAGCAGACTTCCTTTTTTTGGTAAAAGACTACATTCAATTGACTTTTCATCTACCTGAACCGTCAGAAGAAGCAGGAGAACCATTCTTTACTGGAGTTCTATCGATTATCACTGATAATATTGATGTATTGTATGAAAGACTTAAAGGTAATGAAGGAATGATTTCAGAAAGTATCGAAGTTGAAGAAGATTTTTTGAAAGAATTCTACATTAAAGATAATAATGGTTATGTTTTAAACTTTAAAGAACTAAACGAGAGTGATGAAGATTAATTTCAATGAAATAAAATGTAATAAAAATCCGACTTTTTTTTATTTATTATTATTGATTTCTGTTGTTAATTCTAATTTACTTTTCTCAAGTTCAATCTCAGGTTCAGATTCTAAATTTGAACCAAGGACTATTGTTGATATGCCTACTGCTGGTGTATTATCAAAAGGACATTACTCTATTAATGGAAATACTTTTCCAAACGGAGGTGTCTCTCTTAATTTTACTGCTGGTATTTTCACAAATTTTAATTTAGGATTATCATTTGCCTCTAATAATATTATTAGTAATGATAATCTTGAATCTCAGAATTTGCCAGGGATTAATTTGAGCTATAGAATAATTGATGAGAAAAAAGAGTTTCCAGCAATAACTTTGGGTGTTAATACTCAAGGTAAATCAAGATATTTAACTGATAACAAAAGGTTTGAAACTCTTTCGCCTGGATTATATTTAGCAGTCTCCAAAAACTTCAATTCTTTTATTGGTAATAATTCTGTGCATTTTGGAATTAATTATAGTTTTGAGCCAGTTCCTACTAAAAGAAATATTAATAGTTATTTTGGATTTGAACAAACTCTCGGCTCATCCCTTTCAATTAATTTGGAATATAATTTATTATTAAATGAATATGACAACTTAATTTACAAAAACGGCAGAGGGCTTTTAAATAGTTCAATAAAATATAGTTTTGATAATAATTTGAGTGTTGAGTTACAATTCAGGGATTTACTTAAGTCAAATGCTCAAAATATGGGTATAAATAGAATTTTCGCTTTTGAGTATATTTCTAAATTTTGATTAAATTAAATAAAATAATTTATTAACTTTTTATGAAAATCTTATGAAAAATGAGCCAGTTCACACAACAATGCTAAGAGCGGGTAGAAGAACCTATTTTATTGATGTTAGATTGACTAAAACTGAAAAGTTGTATTTGGATATTACAGAATCCAGACCAAGTGAGGAACCAAATAAATATATTAAAAACAATATCAAAGTTTTTTATGAAGATGTAAAGAACTTTAGAAATGAAATAGATGAAATTTGTAAAATGTATTTTGAATAAAATTCATAAAACAAACTACTCATTACCCCAAAAACCATTATTTTTGATAATCATCAAATCAGTTTTTATTTTATATTGACAAGATAATCTCAAACTTTTTTCAAAAGAATTATCTAAAGTGTGAGGGAAAAAATTAAGTCTTATTTTTTCCATTTTCGTTAAGTCCCCAATGTATTCATCTTTTGAACTATAAATTTTGTTGCCATCAAAATCCAACACACTTACAGCACAAGTCCCACAACTCCCTATTCCTTTACAATTCAAATACTTAGATTTACCATTATAAGGAAATATATTGAATTGCTTTAATGTTTTCTTCAAATTATTTTGTTGAATATTTTGCTCCAAACCAATTTCGATTTCATTTACTTGAAGTGTATTCTTATTTATATATTTTATTTTAACAGTTTTTTCCATAAATTAACAAACACAGCAGAATATGAAATAGAGTACAATCACCATAACAACACTCAATTACGCTCTTTTTTCTTTTAAATGTAGAGACGTCCGGTGGGTCGTCTTCCTAAAATTCTTTATTTTTCAACCTGCCTCCGGGCGGGTCGTG
>JBDNHS010000011.1:0-7882 GCA_041688685.1 Kapaibacterium sp. (SeqCode) | reverse complement strand
TAAAGAACCTCCAACAGCTTCAACAGTAAACGTAACTTTTTGGTCAATACAACTAACAACTGATTTGGGTTGTGTATTGATTACAGTCGCAGGATTGATACTCAACACGGCTTCTGAACTTGTAACTAAATCACCACACTGTACGCTCGTAATAATTAATTTATATTTACCAGCATCAGTTAATTTGACTGAAGGTATATTAAAAGTTAATTGATTAGCACTAGGAATATTTTGCCCATCTTTCTGCCACTGATATATATTATCGACACCGATAGCAGTCGCTGTAAAAGATGCACTTCCTTCTAAACAAGCAGCAGTATTTGTTGGTTGCGTCAAAAACTCTGGACCTTGATTAACTGTAAGATTAGCTTCATTACTTGTAATTGCTCCACAAGAGTTTCTAACTTCAACTTTATATTTACCAGCATCAGAAATTTTAAGATTATTAACATTTAATGTTGCTAATATTTGACCATTTATTTCAATGTTATCTTTGAACCATTTGTATGTAAGTCCAGTCCCATTTGCAGCAACAAAAAAACTTGCTTGCTTTTTGGTACAAGATACTAAAGTTAGAGGTTGTGTTGTTATTGTTGGAGGTCCCCCAATGGTAAAATTCGCACTGCTTTCACCTGATATAGTATTATCAGAAAGGTCAGTAATTCTAATTTTGTAGTCCGAGCCAGCCACAATCCCAGAAGGAATACTCCAAGAGTAAGAACCAGTCGAAGCCTGAGTCGAAGCTATAATTGGAGTAACCGTTGCTCCTTTTAGTAAGTCAATTTTGATTGCAGTGATACCAAATTGAGTCCAAGTGATGGTTTTATTAGTACCAGCACATAATAGTTCACCACCATTAGGGTCAGAAACTGTTAGACCTTTTACGATAATTTTTTGAGAATTTATATTAGGTACATCACCACCAGTACCACTATTTTTATTTACTGAATTACCAGCTGCAAAAATAGTATATTCTCCAGCAGTTGTAGGTGCAGTCCAAGAGAATTTAAAATCAAACTCCCCACGAGAAAAGTCTTGTTTACCATCGTGGGTAAGTTCACTTCCAACTTTTTTCAATCCAGCACCAGCAGTAACACTGCCAATATTAGAACCAGAACCATCTTGGACAGTTATATTTGTCCCGGCAGCTAACAAAGTAGAATGAGCTACTCTTACAGTAATTTCAGTTGTTGAACCTGCCTTAACACTAAAATTCCCTGTAGAACTGATAAAGGTAATAGAAGTAGCACTACTATTGCCTCCGTGACAGCTACAACCATCTTTTGAATTACCTGTTTTGCCCGAATTATTAGAAATCAAATCGTAAATTACGAAACTTGACATCAAAATAAGAACAAATAAAGTATAAACTTTTAATTTAGTAGAAAAATACATAAAACCTCAAATATTAAATATAAATAAAATTATTTTGTTTTTTTTTATAGTATGACACTTAACAATAACCAAAATAATCAACAATAGTTACAATATAATGAAAAATAATTAACATTTATTAATAACATTTGTTAAAATATCATTTTATTAAAAAAAACTGCCTTTTGAGCAGTTTGAATTTTAGTTTAGATTATTTAAATATATTTACTTTAAATTACAAATATTATATATTTCAAAATATTCATCAATAGTAAGAGGCATAACAGATAATCTTGATTGTTTGATAAGCCCAATATTTTGTAACTTAGAATTGCTTTTCATTTCTGAAAGTGCGATAGTATTTGGGAATTTTTGGTCTAAAGTGATATCAATAACATACCATCTTAGGTCATTAGTCGAAGGGTCGTTATACGCTTCTTTACTTACTATTACCTGTCCAACTATATTCATTCCTTGATTACTATGATAAAATAAGGCAATATCTCCCTTTTTCATCAACTGTAAATTATTTCTTGCTTGATAATTTCTGATACCATCCCAAATAGTAGTTTTGTCTTTTGCGAGACTATCCCAAGAATATGTTTCTGGGTCTGATTTCAATAACCAATAATTCAATCTATTTCCTATATAGAGTAAAAAAAATTATAAATAGTAGAGTAAAAATTAATAACTATTGTTTTGCTGCTTCTAATAAAATATCTTCGATTTTGTAATTAAGATTTTTGCCCAATCTATCACTTAAAGTATCAACTATCGAATAATAACTACCGTCGGTATTTTTGTAATAAAATCCAGGTAAATTCTTAATTTTGATATCAGTCATATAAGGGTGTTTGTCTTCTTCACTTGACATAAAGTATAATTCATAATCGCTTTGAGATAATCCAGCTTGCTCTAATACTTTGATGAAATGAGGAAAAGTTCTTTTTGTACCATCACAACTACAAGATGGCTTCACAAATAAAAACAATTTTTGTTTAGTATTATAGTTTTTGATCTGGTCAACAACCAAGGTATCATAAACGTAGTTCTTTTTAGCTTCATCAAACCAAGCAAAGCCGGGTTGGATTAACATATCTTCAACTGTTGCTCTTCTTGCCTTAGAAATAGTAGATGAATCCTCACAAGAACCTAAAGAAAATAATCCAATTACAAATATTCCAATTATGCTAATTTTTGAAAATATTGAGTTTGAAAACAAATTGATAGCATTTTTCATAGAAATCCTTAATGAAAATTTAAATTTAAACTTATTAACAATTAAAATTAAGGATTATTTTAATCAAAATCAAATTTATTTTATTTCTCACTAATTTACTACCCTTTTTTAATAGAATTTAATAGAATTTAAAGTACAGTTTTCTGTTAAACCATCTCTATTTCTTTATTTTTTATGATTAAATTTTCACTAACATTCAAAAAACTTTTTTGTCTCAAATATCTACTTTTAAATTCATCTTTTAGATAATGTAAATCAACAAATATGAAACAATCAATTGAATTATTGAAAGATTCATCAATACCATAATCCAAAAAACTTATTGAACCATATTCACAAATATCTGTGTATTTTCTAAGCAATACCGGTACCGCCATTCCATAGTTTTTGAGCACATTTTTGAGGATTTTCATATCTTGATTATAATCTTCGCCAACCAGTATTTTATTACAAAAAATCATATTAGATGCACTAATATTAAATTGATTTTTGGCAACGCACAAAGATTCGTTATTTGAGTACCATTTTTTGTAATAACTAACGATAAGATTTTTGGCTTCTTCAGGATAATTAGCACTAATACTAACTGCTCCAAACAAATATCTAATATCTTTATATTTATTAAGATATGCACCTATTCCTTGCCATAAATAGTCAAGTCCGTTTGAACCCCAATATTTTTGTTGAATAAAACTTCTACCTAATTCCAAACCTTCATTTAAGTATGGTTGCATTTTGTCATCAAATTTAAATTGTTGAGCATTATAGATAAATTCCATACCTTGACTTTCTAATATTTCTTTGCAGATTCCTAATCTATAAGATCCAACAATTTCTAAATCGGACTCATCCCATAAAACTATATGTTTGTAATATTTATCAAAAATATCTAAGTCGTATTTGTTACCTGTGCCTTCCCCAACTTTTCTAAAAGTAATTTCTCTAAGTCTTGATATTTCTTTTAGAACAAAATTAGCTGTTGGGTAAGACACTAAAAAGATTTTTTTGCCATCTTTTGTATATCCTAATATTTCAGATTTTAATAATTCAAATTTCAATTCTTTTTTAGAAACTGGATGTATAATATTTCTTTCTGTTTTGTATATTTCTGGTTTTCCATAGCCTATATTATAAGTATGTTTTTTGAGTAATTTTATTTCTGCTTTGTCGTTTAGTTTTGAGCCAACAAAAGATGAAGACGGAATTATGTTGCCAACTGAAAGGATAATACTATTTGACTTTTTTCTAAACATTTCTCTTGGAAGCAAAGCAGTTGCCCAGTTTTTGTTTATAAAAGATACAACATAAAACAAAATAGAATTTTTGCCTCTAACATTAATTGGCAATATTTGTGCATTATATTTTTTTGCAAATTTCAAAGCACCTCTCTGCCAGTCTTTATCTCTAATTCCTTTCGCTGTAAATCTGGAGACCTCTGCTGCAGGGAAAAAAATCAGAACCTCTTCTTTTTTCATTGCTTCTTCAATCAATTCAATATTTCTTTTTTGTGCTTTTGGTGAATATAAATCAATTGGTAAAAATAGTGTCTTGAGTGGCTCTAAGTTCATCAAAATATCATTTGCTACAATTTTGACATCAGCCCTAACCTCAGATATAGCTCTTAGAATTGACAAGCCATCTAATGCACCGAGTGGATGATTGGCAACACAAATGACTCTTCCCTCTGATGGTATTCTTAATTTATCTTTGCCAGATACATAATACGAAAAATTGAGATGCTCAAATAACTCATCAATAAAATCAAAACCGCTTTTATCTTTATTTTTATCCAAAAACTCGTTAATTTTATTTGCTTTTGTAATTATAGTAAATAACTTTATTATAATATTCAGTATTATTTTTGGGTAACTGCTTTCTAATTTAGGGAACTTACTTACAATTATTTCTCTTAAGTCTATTTTTTGCATATTAGTTAATCAATAATAATTAATGAAATTTATTATTCAGCAAAAATAGAGTTTGTTTGTAAGTTTAATATAAATAATTAGTTAAGATACTGTTAAATTAATGCTTTTGTAGATTAATTGAATAATTGTGGATATAAATTGAAGAGATTTTGGATTGAATTGATATTTAAATTTGTCGAATGATGAAAAGCCAAATTTGAATTTGCATTATTACTAAATTTACTAACTTCAAAATATTCATAAAATGGCAATGAATAAGACCCAGCAAAAATAATATTATTACATTTTGATGGCTCACTTATTTGTGCATTTGTGCTAATAAAATTCGATATTGTTCCACAAATTGAATTGATTATTCCCCAAGAAACTGCATCAAAAGTATTATTACCTGCTTTTCCTATTAGTTTATTTATTTTTGTTTTGACCAGCATATCAAATGGATTTGAATTTTCAGATAAATTATTAGTCAAATTAATCTTGTCAGTATTCAAATTAAGTGAATTTAGTTGGGTGAAGTAACCAGGGATAATTTGCCCACCTTTGATAATTCCTTTGTAATCTATAAAATTGAGGGTGATAGCAGTCCCAAAGTCAATTGTGATACAACTTGTGTTATATTTCAAATAGCTACTAATTAATCCCAATAATCTATCGGTGCCTATGCCTAAAATATGACTAAATTCTATCAATTTTCTATTTTCTAATTCAATAAATATTTTTCTAACATCAAAAATATTAATAACAAAATTACTCAATTCAGGAGATTTAAGATTATTCTCGGCAAAAGTCTCAAATTCAAATTTAGTTACATTTGAATATATGATGTTAATATTTATAGTATTTATATTTATAGAATTTGTAGAATCTGCAGTACTAATAGTATCTAAGGTGATTTTATCAAAAAACTCTTTTAGTCTTACTTCTGTTTCATTTTTTTCAATAATCAATATTTCAGAAATGACCTTGGTTTCTAAATTATATTCAGCAACTTTGGTATTACTGTTACCAAAATCAATTATAATTAATATTTCTGACTGGTTATTTTTCATATTTAATAAATATAAGGTAAAAATAAAGACAAAATCAAGACAAAATATATCTTACAGAATCCCCGTTATCCACCATCAGCTCGTTATTTGAATTATTTTCTATTAATAACAATCTACAATCTTTTAGAATAGTTTTTAGTCTGTAAATTCCCTCTTTATTGATTACGACAATATCTTTATCATAAAGATTAAGAAGCGAAGACCATTGTTCGAATAGTTTATCTTCGTCTATATTTAATAACAATTCAATATTTTTTGTCAATTCATCAATAACGTCATCTATTTGGAAATTAAATCCAAGATTATAAAGTGAAGTAACAATATCACTCAATTCATCATTAAAAATCTTTTGATTTACATTAATACCAATTCCAATAATAGTACTAACTAACTCTCCACCCATAAAATTATGTTCTGCCAAAATACCACTTATTTTTTTGGAATTACTTTTAGTAGAGTAATTTATATTATCAGTAGATATATTTTCGATAGATTGAATAATATTTTGTTTGTCTTCATCGGAAATAAAATGAATATCATTAGGGTATTTAATTCTAAAATTACCAAGATTTGTAAGATTAACAAGTGTTTTATAGGTTGACAAAGCACCGATTAATTGATAATAAGAGAAGTTTTTGAATGGGGGGATTTTTTTGTGATTAATACCATAAGAGAAGTAAACATTTAAGCCAAATTTACCGTCCCAAACTTTACTATTCCTACCACGTCCTGCAGTTTGAAACTCAGCTGTTACAATTAATTTATCGTAATCGTTTATTATTTCTTTTAGATAATCATTAGTTGATGTAATTGTCTGAAAATGTATCCTTTTTGTTTCACTTAATTGCATTTATGATAAATATATTAATTAGCTATAAAATTATTAAAAAACTATTCAAAATTATAATTCAACTTTTGATAAAAAAAAATTTAATTAACATTTGACAGTTAATTAAATTTTTTGAAGTCTAAAATATGCAATGTTAAAATAGTTAAAAATTATAAATATTTTAAGTATGCATTGCTCAAAAAGAGATACGATGAAAAGATATTTTGAAATAAGAAGGTAAGACAAAATGTAAATATAATTACAATTTATTCAATTCTTATTTTTTTTTCTTTTTCTTGCCAACCTTAGCATCTTTTTTAGCTTTAGGTTTAGCAACAGCTTTTTTGACAGCTGGTTTTACTACAACAGTGCCATCAGCATCGGTAGTTTCTTCGGTTGTTCTAACTCTTCTATCTCTATTTATGATTTGAGTTTCATTATCGACATTAAGATTTTGTCTGTAACTATCAACAAAATCCTTGAATGATTTAGAATTTTTCTCATAACTAGTTTTTAAATAAGCTTCTAATTTCGATTTATCATTACCAAAGTAATTAGAAATTACATTAGATACTAATACCTGTGAGTATTCTTCTTTGGTAACCAAAGTAGAATAAAGATGATTTTTGCCTTTTAGAGTATGAGACAAATAACCTTTCCTTTCTAGTATTTTTACTATCGTTGAGATAGTGTTGTAATTTGGTTTTGGCTCTGGAAATTTGCTTAACAAATCAGCAATAACAACATCCCCTAATTGCCAAATATAGAACATCAATTCTTCTTCTGCTATTGTTAAAAATTTCATTTTAATACTCACTAAAATAAGTTAATAAAAAATTAATACATTTTTCAATTATTAGAATTATTTAAAAATAAATAAAAACTATTATTTTATCACAAAAAAACTTATTTTATTTTTTATGATTGTATGTTATATAAAGTATTATATGGTTTTATATTGTAATAAATTTTATTTTGTTCTATATAATTAGTAATTTTACAATAATTTGTTACAAAATTAATAATAATTATGTAAAAATAATGTTATTTTTAAATTTTAATATGATAAAAATATGATAAAAGAATACTATTTGGTTTTTGATATTGAAACATCAAAATATGATTTTGATTTATTGTCGCAATCTCAACAAGAATATATATTGAGAAGGGCAGAGACAGAAGATGAGAAAAACCAAAAAATCAATGAAATGGCATTAACTCCACTCACTTCCGAAATTGTTTGTATTGGACTTAAGTTGATTTCGCGGGTAACTCCGAATGAAGAAAATGAATTTAAAGAGTGGGAAGAAATTAATAAAGCTGCCTTTATTAATGATAAATCTTTTGATTATGAAGATACATTACTAAAAGAATTACCTCTAACTCAATCAAAAGGTCATTATTTTAATGAAAAAAGATTATTGGAGAATTTTTGGAATGTACTAAATAAATATAACTCTTC
>JBDNHS010000089.1:0-8238 GCA_041688685.1 Kapaibacterium sp. (SeqCode) | reverse complement strand
TTGCATATTATCCTTTGTTTTTAAATATTAAACTTTTTTATTAATTTTGTTCTTATTTTATTACTGATTTTTTAAATTATAGTTTCAAATTTATATAATATTATAAAATATTATAAAATATTAATAAATATCTTCTAATTTGTCTTGAATTATTTTTCAATATAAATTAAAAGTTTTAAATTGTAATAAAATTATTATATTCAATAACGTCAAATAAACAATTACATTTTATAAATCATAGGAGTATCTAATGAAAAATAAATTACCATTTATTTCGGATAATTTTTCTCAGCAATTTAATAATAATATTAACAAGTTCATATTTGTTTTATTGATTTTGGTTTTTTCTAACTTAAATCTTTCTGCACAAAAATTAGAAATCACTAAAAGTGATACAAGTGTTTTTGGTAATTCATCACAAGCCGAAATTTCAATTAATGCGAATTTCAGAAACCTTACTAACGAAGACTTAAATGTTAAATGTAGTATGTCGGTTATAGAATTAATTGGTTCTGATGAAAGAGATGCATTTGGAGTATTTTTGGGACATTCTGCAACGTTTTGCTGGGGTGATGTAAACGACCCTGTCAAACCTGGTTTTTGCTATGCACCACAAAGAGCTTTTTTTGAGTCTGATTTCAGTATCAAAATCCCAGCAAATTCAGAAAGTAAAGATGCTTGGTTCAAGGGTTACATTTATCCAAACGGATATAATGGAATATCAAAAGTTAGTTATACATTTTTTGTAGAAGAAAATCCAAATGAGTCTGTAACTTTTCAAGTAACTTGTGAAGTTCTTGGATTATCTGTCGAAAAATCTATATCAACAATTAATGTGTTTCCAAATCCAACAAATAACAACTTAAATGTTAGAGTTGAAGATGGAAAATTACCAACAAGTATTCAAGTATTTTCTTATGATGGTAGAATTATTTTAGAAAAAAATATCAACAACTCAGAAGATTTGAATTTAGATTTATCTAATTTTTCTAACGGAAAATATTTCTATAATTTCGTTGGTGGTGAATTGAACAAAAACTCAATTCCTTTTAATGTTCAAAAATAATATATTTTGAATAATAGAAAATAGTAGAGATTGATGAATATTTATATATATTAAAAAAAGGAGTCAATGGCTCCTTTTTTGTTAGATATTTTTTGTTTAATTTGATTAATCATTGATTTTATTAATCATTTGTTGAGTAGATAATGAATAATTTTCGATATTTTGGTTGTTATTAATGTCAGTAGTAATTTTTTTTGATAGTTCTTTACCTAACTCTACTCCCCATTGGTCAAAAGAATTAATATTCCAAATAATGCCCTGTGCAATAATTTTATTTTCATAAATGGCAATTAATGAACCAAGGTATTTGGGCGATAATTCATCTAAAAGTATAGAAGTTGATGGTCTTTTGCCATCGAAAGTTTTGTGCCTTGCCAAATCTTCATTTTTAATATTGATATCGGAAGTTGATTTTTGGTTCAATTCATTAAGTGCAGTTTCATAATTTTTTCCAATCATAAGTGCTTCACTTTGAGCAATATAGTTTGATAATAGTTGCTGATAATTAAGTTGTATTTTTTCTAATAATTTGGTGTTATCTTTATTCTGGCTTGTTGCTTGTGAGAATTTGGAGAAAAGGTTATTTTTGACACTGATAAAATCTATTGGAATAATATCTTCACCTTGGTGGAGTAATTGGAAAAATGAATGTTGTGCATTTGTGCCAGCTCTTCCCCATAAAACAGACGCAGTTTTGTAGTTTACTTCATTGGAATTTATATCATAACTTTTGCCATTACTCTCCATATCAATTTGTTGCAAAAACTCAGGTAACATACTCAAATTATGACTATAAGGAATTACAGCATAAGAATTATAATCCAATACATTGCGATGATAAATTCCAATTAAAGCCATCATTAATGAAATATTATTTTCATAATCATTATTTACAATAGTTTCAATAAAATTTTTATCCGCTTCAAATGCACCTTCTAATAATTCTTGATAATTATTCCAACCGATAGTAAGAGCAATAGAAAGTCCAATACCTGACCATAAAGAAAATCTACCGCCTACCCAATCCCAAAATTTGAATATATTATGTTCAGAGATTCCGAATTTAATACATAGCTCAACATTTGTAGAAATTGCAATAAAGTGCTTTTGTATATCTTCGAATTTTGCATTTTGTGTTACCAAAAATATTTCTTTGGCTAATTCTGCGTTAGATATTGTTTCTAATGTGGTAAAGGTTTTGGAGGCAATTATGAATAAAGTCTGTTCGAGATTTACCTTATTGATTGTCTCTAATAAATCACTTGGGTCAATATTTGAAACATAAAATGTTTGAATATCTGAATTATTGAAGTTATTTAGTGCATTTGAAACAAACTTAGGACCCAAATCAGAGCCACCAATTCCTATATTAATAATGTATTTAAGTGGTTTGCCGGTAAATCCATTAATTTCTTGATTACGGAATTTATTTACGTATAATTCCATTTGTGATTTTACAGCATCAATTTCAACTTGTATATTAGGATTTGCATCTAAAAAATTAAATTTATATTTTGAATTGTCGTTATTATTATATCTTAAAGCATAATGTAATACTTCCCTTTGCTCGGTGAAGTTTACTTTGTCACCATTCAATAATTGGCTCAACTTTTCGGAAATTGGGGATTTCTTTGCCAGTTGAACTAATTCATTTAAAACAGTTTCATTTAATTGATTTTTGCTGAAATCAAAATAAATATTGTTAATCGATTTTGTGAATTTTTGCATTCTATTTTCATCAAAATCTAAAATATTATGATTTGTACTATTATTGCAATTAATTTTAGATTTTAATTCATCGATTAATTTTGTAAAATTATATTCTATTTTCATTTTTTCGCTTACTTATTAGTATTGATATATTTGAAATTCTTAAATTAAATTATAGTAAATTATCTTTATTTTTTCAAATAGTTTAATATTAAACAATTGAAGAATAATAACCATTATTATAATTTAACTTTTCAATAAAACTACACACTCAATTTAATTATTTTTATTATAAATAATACTATGATAATATTAATTTTTTCTATTTTTTTAAGTTTTATATTTATTAATTTTATCATAAATCTGAATTAGTGTTGTAAATATATGATTTAAATAGTTTGAAAATAAAATTTAATATTATGAAAAGAAAGATTTAGAAATAAAATTTAATTGCATCTAAGAATATTAAAAATTTAACATAAATAAATAATCAGCAATTTATTTTTATGGCACTTATATTGAATAATTAATATTTGTGAGTTATAACTAATATTATTTGGATAATATTGTACATTATTATTAATATTACAACTATTTATTTTTCTAATAAAATATTACTATTACTGCTTTTTTACTTTGTATTAATGTTATGAGGTTAATTTAATATGATATTTAGACAACATTTATTTAAAAATAGATTACCATTGATGAATAGAGCGATGGATGCCTATGCTTTGAGACAGCAAACAACTGCCAAAAACATAGCTAATGCAACATCACCAAAGTATAGACCAGAGAGAGTAAAATTTGAAGAAATGTTTGTAAACCAAGAAGTTGTAATAAAAGGGGCTACCTCTGAAGGTAATCATATTCCAATTGGTATGTCAAATGGCGGTGATGTAGAGGGTGAGAAAATGGACAGAGAAATTCCTGAGGCAGAAATATTTTTTTCTGGTGAAACTCACGTAAATATCGATAAAGAAATGTCAGAAATGGCTCAAAATCAAATTAGATTTAGATTTGCATCTTTATCTACAAAGAAGTTCTTTAACGGAATGCAAAGTGCAATTAGGGGAAGTAGTTCGGGTTCTTAGGTTAAATTTAAATTTACTTTTTAACATTTCGAACTTTTTCAATTATTCGATTATTTCTAAGAGATAGACTGTAACTGAAGAAATTACCTAATTTTAAAAAAAAGTTGAAAATTAAGTAGTTTTTCTTATAAAATAATAGATATATTAATATTTTTTCATATTATATTTGTGGTGTAATAAATGGCAGAAAATATATTTTCCTCATTTGATATAAGCGGACAAGGAATGTCTGTTCAAAGAATGAGGTTAAGTTCGACAGCAAAAAATATTGCTAATATAAATACTACAAAAAGTATTGATGGTGAACCGTACAGGCGAGAAGTAGTTGTAGTCAGAGCAATTCACGGAAGTCCGTTTGATGAAGAGATGCATCACTTCATTTCGATGGACAAATCCAGCCCTGACCACGCTCCTACAGCTAAGCAAGGGAAATATCCACCAGACTACAGTGTTTTGCAAGCAAAAACAGCTAACGATAATTCTGCTCCAAGGATAATTTATGATCCTCATCACCCAGATGCTGATGTAAATGGTTATGTAAAAATGCCAAATATCAATATAGTAACTGAAATGGTGGAGATGATATCTGCTCAAAGGGCATTCGAAGCAAATACTGGGGTTGTTGATTCTGCTAAAAATATTGCACGTAATTCTTTGGAAATTTAAAATAAATAGAAATTATTTAAAATTAAGAGCGAATTATGAAGCAAAATGAAATTAGTTGTGAAGAATTCATTTATTGGTATAATTTTTTATAAGATAGATTAAGAATTAAATTAAGAATTATAAGTATAATTAATAATTAAAAAAACAAATTAAAACTCAAGTTTAATAGTATGCAAATATCCGTTTATAAAGATCCTTATATTCAATCGTACCAAAAATCACAGAGTTTGGGTAAAGACTCTGGAGTTATAAATTCTGTAAATCAATCTGTTGCTAAGTCGGTATCGAATTCGGTACCTAATTCAGTATCTAATTCTATTTCGAACGTTAGTTCTAAGCTGAAAACTGCAAAAAATAATGTAACAGCAAAAGTTACAAAGTAAGTTGGTTTGGAGAATGATATTAAATTGAATTTTGCAAAAATACAAAACAATCCCAATTTATTACTTAGTGATAATGAACGAGATTATTTCAAAAGTTTATTTCCAGAAAGTGCAGAGCAAATTGAAAAGCATAAAGTATTCAATAGAAATGCTAAGGTACAAACTCAATCAATTAACAAAGGTTTGATATTTGATAGCAGAATTTAATTTTGTTGAATCTATGTAGTGTTGTTGTAATTTTTGTATGGTAATTTCTAAATAAAGATTTAAGGATTGAGTAAAAAATCTTTTTTCATTCTATACCTCAATTATGGGCTTATCAATATTCTGATAGGTCTTTTTTTTGTCTTGTTTTAGTTGTATTTTGATTTATCAGAAATACTAAATTATCCCAATTTCTTTTGCTCTTGCGATGGCTTGAGTTCTATTTGCTACTTCTAATTTGTTGTAGATGGAGTTCTTATGCTTTTTGATAGTACCCAAAGCAACAAATAGTTTATCCCCTATTTCTTGGTTTGTCATACCGAGTGATAATAATTTTAATACATCAATTTCTCTTTCACTCATTCCTTCGGTATTTTTCTCTTCAATATTTTCGTTATTTGATTTAATAGTATTTATCAATAAAGAGACAAAATTAAATTGTAACTTGTTATCATTGTTAATATGCAAGATAATTTCTTTTAATGGTTCGTAAACTAAATTACCTTCATTAATATAATTTTTTGAAAAGCCACTTTTGTAAATTATATTAATGGAATTAGCGAGGTGATTTTTCCCTTTTTCATAATTAGCAAAATCCACTTTGTAATTACTTTCAATGTTTTGTTTATGTTTTTTGAAATATAATATTGATAAATATAATTCTACGATTGATAAATATAACAAAGCTTCATTAGCCAAATATTCATCAAATAACGATTTTAATGAATTTTCCGCTTCATCAAATAATTCTAATTCAATAGCAATGCGAGAGTTATAAATTCTAACATATTCATCTAATTTTATTAATGAATTATTTTGAATTTGATAATAAATTGAGTTCAATTCCATAAAATTATTAGATAACTCATTATTTTTGGAATTTTTATTAGAATTTTTATTAGAATTTTTATTACCTAAGTTATTCAGATAAATAATATATTTTGCTTGAATATTCAAAGTTTTTAATTCCCAAATAGCCTTAATTTGTGAATTTTGATATTTTTTGGTGCTATTAATAATTTCTAATGAATTATCAAATTGGTCTAAATATAATAATGATTCTGATAAACTTGTAGAAGAAAACATTATCATAATTCTATTAAAAATTTTGATTCCTTGCTCATAAGCAATTTTGAATAATCTATTACTTTCTTCTATATTATTTTTTAGAAATTCAATTTTTCCTTTGCTTTCATAAAAGAAAGCTTTCAGAGGAGATTCTGTATTATTAATGTATAAATAAGGCATTGAAGAAAATTCATCTAAGAACTCATAAGCTTTTTCAATTTTAAGTTGGCGTATTAAACATTCGGTATAATTTCTGGCTGCAATGGATGCAATATAATAATTTTCGGCTTTGACACCTAATTGAAAAGATTTGTATAGTGATTCTTCAGCTTTTGCCCATTTTTTGCTAAAAATAGCACTTTCCCCAATTATTTGTTCGATAGTACTATGCAACAGATAGTTATCTTCTTTAATTTTACTTTTCGCTAATAATGCTTGCTGGTGTATAGTATCTAAATCATTAGGATTTCTGGTATAAATTGGTCCATCTTGAATAGTTTTGATTAAAATTAAATGGGCTTCCAATTCTTGAACTAAATCAGTGGTAAAATCATTAGGATTTTGTAATAGTTTTTCAACATTATTGACTAATTCTTTGACATTTTCTAAATTTCCAGTTAGACAAGAAGCCCAAGCTAAAAGTATAGAAACAAAAGGATATTTTTCAATGAATTCATTGGGCAAATTATTAGCTAAATTTATAACTAAGTTAATTTCACCGTTGGTGATCATAATTGTAGCCAACTCCTCAAAGACTTTCGAAGCCAAACCATAGTCTTCTGCTTTGATTGAATATTCGAATGCTTCATTATATAATTTATTTTCAAATAACCATTCTGCAGCTCTTTGGAATAATTCAATGTATTTGTTTTGGTACTTTGATTTAAGTCTAAATTGTAATAAATCGCTAAATAGATGATGATATCTCCACCAGTTTTTATTTTCGTCAAGAGGAATTAAAAACATATTCGAATGAAATAAAGTATCAATAATTTCATAAGAATTATCTTTTTGTAGTACAAAATTAGCTAAATCAGCATTAAATCTCTTAAATATAGAAGTCATAATAAGAAATTCTTGGATTTCCTGAGATTGATTATTAAGTACTTCTTCTGTAAGATATTCTATTATATAAACATTATTGCCCGAAAAATTATTAATAAAATCATCAAGATTAGTTTTGGATTGCATCGCTATCGCTGCTAATTGAATACCGACAGCCCAACCCTCTGTTCTAACTTTTAATCTTTGAATTTGTTTATCATTAAATTCTTTATTAACAATTCTACTTAAGAATTTTTGAGTTTCATTTTTTGAAAATCTTAGGTCATTAGCACGTATTTCAATTATTTCACCATTAGCTTTTAGTCTTCCCAAATTAAGTGAGGGGTCCACTCTTGAGGTAATAATGAAATGCAAGTTATTTGGAGCATTTTCTAAGATATAATTTAGAGAAGTATTAATTTCTTTATTTTCGATATTATGATAATCATCTAAAACAATTATTATTTGTTTGTTATATTCAGCAATTTCATTTAGAAATACAATTAATATATTTCTAAATCAAAATCATTTGTAGATTTAATTATTGTTTGAGAAATTGGTAAAATTGTTGCGTCTGATTGATTAATGGTAAAAACAAGGTAATTTATAAACCTGTTAATATCATTATCAGAAATATCAAGAGATAGCCAACTGATTATATTCTTTTTATTCTCTTCTAAATTTATCTTGGTAATTATCTTGGTAGTTATCTTGCTATTTATTGTACTATTTAAACTATCTAACCAAGAAACAACAGCGGAAGTTTTGCCAAATCCAGCAGGGGCAGAAATTAGAACTAATTTATAGTCAAGAATATTATCAAATTTTACGTTTATTCTATTTCTATTAATAAAATATGATTTTAACTTAGGTACAAAAAGTTTGGTGGATAATATTTTTGAATTTTGAAGAGTTGACATTTTTTAATTATAAAAATTTCAAGCCAATACTAAGTTGATTAAAAAAATTTAATAAAAAATAAATTATTTCTTATTTATTTTTA
>JBDNHS010000088.1:0-6878 GCA_041688685.1 Kapaibacterium sp. (SeqCode) | reverse complement strand
GACATATGATGTATTGCACTACGTGTCCACATTTTTTGTAATTAATTTGTAATTAATTTTTAAATATTATAGTAGTATAAATACAAAAAACATTTTTTCGTAGTGATATATATATATATATATATATATATGGAACAAAAATATTTAAAATATAAATATAAATATTTAAGTTTGAAAAAAGGAGGTGGTCTTACAAATACATCTCAAAATTTAACTAATCCCAGTAGTTATGATATGTCTATTGCATATAAACAAGATACAAATCATGAGAAATTTAGGGATGTAAAACATAAACCTAGTTATGATACGTCTATTACATATAAACAAGATACAAATCATGAGAAATTTAGGGATGTAAAACATAAACCTAGTTATGATACGTCTATTGTGAATTTAACACAAAAACCTAGTCATGATACATCTCTTGTACATTTAAATATACAACCTGACACAAAATTAAAATATAAAGATTATATTAAAAATCATGTACATAGTATTGATTCTCTTTATAAAATATCATTTCATGAAAAGAAATTATTATCCGAATTAATTGGTCCAATTTCAATAATTTATGTATTTGATAAAATATCTGATGAAACTGTTAATTCAAATACAATAAAAAATTCATTATCATCTAGTGATATAGATAATAATGAATTTAATAGAATTAGGAACTTTTTTATAAATACAGAAGCTATTGTAGAGACCGATATTTTAATATTATTATCTGAGAAAGATGCTAAAATTTTAAGCACATTTAGTATAAATTTATTAATACATTATTACGACAAATCATATAATCTTACTATTCGATATAATAAAAATATTGTATATGACAAACATAAATCATACTGTCTATTAACATCTTATGATGGCGAATTGACAACACCAGTATTGAATTTAAATTTGACTGATGCATCAACTGTTTTAATATATAAATATCAAGATCCAGTTGTAAGAATGGCATGTGAATATTTACTTTTATTAAATAATTTTTTTGTCACAAGAGACAACGAATTAAATAATACGGAAATTGATAAATATTATAATTTTATACGCAATGATAAAATTAACAATACTAAAAATTTTGAAACTTGGTTTAAAGAATACCTTACTGAAAAATCAGAAGGTTCTGTATGCAAATTTGGATATGGATATGTAAATTGTTGTAATGATAATTTAAAAAACAATTTAGATAAAATGTATATTAAATTTAACATGTTTAATCTTGAGAAAATTAACATTATTATTAATGATGAAGAATATAAAAATTGCAGTGATATTTCAAATAATGAATCATGTTATAAATTTTTTAAAAAACCTGATGAATATTTAAATAGTGAGTTTATCAAACTTGAAAAAAGTTTCATTGAAAAATTTATTATAATTTGTCAACAAACTATTAATAGTATAATATTAAAAAGTGGTAGAGCGGAGGACAACTTGTCCCCAGATATGACACGCGAATCCTATCCTAGTATTTCATTAATAGAATTATTAGATAAAAATAATATGATATGGATAAAACGTTCTGAAAGATTTCATCTTACACGAAGTCCATGTGTTCATTTTGGATTGTATAGTGAAGATATAACTAATAAATTATGTAATTTTTTTAATTTAGAATTAAGTGATTATATCAGTGATATAATATTACATAGCATTGGACATTCATTAGATAGGTTATATTGTGGTCATAATTTTAAGAGTAATAAATATAGTCAAAGTAATAACTTAATTTTTAGTCAAATTATAACATTATTTGATTTTTTTGTAAATTTAATGAAGAAAAAAGACTATTCCGAATCTGATAGTTCCGCACGGTTTTTAAATATGAATAATTTAAATAAAACAACATTATTTTACTTAGTAACAAATAATACTAAAGAATTATTTCTTTATTTATCAAAAAATGCAATTACCACTGAAAGAGAAATAATTGAATATATTATTAAGTCAGAGCATCTAGGTAATCCAAATTTTATAAATATAGATAGCCTTGTGAAATTTATTGAAGATTTAAAATTATATAATATTAATTATTCATATAAATATGATAATGGCGAACGTTTATTAACACATGATTGTCGAGCGTTAAAAGCGTGCGCATATGGTTGTCAAAGGGGAGATACTCAGATTGAGTATCGTATAGATGAAGACATGCCCATGTTTCAATCAATTTAAAATAAATACTCTTATATGTTTTTTTAGAAAAATAAAAGTATTTACAATTACTTTATTAATATTTGTATTTTTATATTATATTGTTTGTATTGTTTGTATTAATGACATATTTATATAAAATATCGTATCATAATTACTTTATATAAATTTTTATTTAATATCTTACTAAATAAAAATTGATTTTTTATTAATATTATAAAAAATTGTTATAATATTATTATTCATATTTCAACATGATTGGTTTATTAATTATACTTGTCTTATTTGTAAAGTATAAATTTTATGCAGAGAGATTGGATATTGGTTATATCTTGGGTCTAACTACATTATGTATTTTAGAACCATTTTTAGATAATTTGTATTCGTTAACCGATGCACTTATTATTTCTAATACATGGGCTTTTTTATTGTTGGTATTTTTAACTGGTATATATGCTGTTTCAAAATAATTAAAATATTATGCATTTAACAAAATGTTTTTATACTAATATTATAATAAAACCAAAGTGTTATCATATATATTTGAAAGTTATTTTAACTCTCAAACTAAAGAAATGTTTTCTCAATATCCCAAAATTATAAATTTTACAAAATATATTTTATATAAAACACCAATATTATTAAAAATACTCCATCAATAAATGAAATAATTATTAATGACAATTATCCAATTGACGCCGAATTAACATTAAACAAAAATATACGTACGATATGTGTATATTCTAATAATAATTTTATTTTTGATTCTCAATTAGTTATAAATCCAATTGCTAACCTACAAAACATATATTCTTTAAAACACATAAATTTAAATTTAGATTTATACAAGTCCGATAATCTATATACATGTAATTATATGTACGAAACTAACTTTTTAATGAAATGTCTACAAAAAAATATTCCTTCCGGTATAACTTTTATTAATATTTTATATGATTATACCTCAAGATTTGGATTTACTGATGACTTTCCTTTAAATTTTCCAACTTCAACTCGACAAATAAGAATAAATATACTATGTGTAAAGGAATCTATTAAATATTGTACAGATATATGTGGTAATTTACCCATTAATTTACAAAAATTAATTATAACTTATTACGATTATTCAAAAATAAATTATTATGTAGAAAAATCTAATTTGGAAATGGAATTAACTGATAAAATTAAATTACCATTTGGATGTAAGTTAATTTTTAATAAGTTTTAAGAATTAGAATTAGAATTAGAATTATCCAATGTTAACACTTAAAACCATATAATTCGCATCGTGTATTACTTCAATTCTATCCAATCTATAATCTGCAGTTATTATATCAGTAGAAAACAATAATATCAGTTGATATCCGGGATAATCTAATTCTAAATCAGATTTTACATTTAGGGCATGTTTTCCTATATAAGAAGAAAAATCTACCTCCATAAGGTTGTTATCATTGTTATTGTTATTGTTATTGTTATTGTTATTATTAAAGTTCATAGTTGATATTATAATAATTTACTATATATAAATATCATTAATATTCTTTTTCAATTTTTTTAATCAGATTTATCGCCGGATATAATTTTGTTTCCAATATAGGCTCCAATCTTTAGCGCAATAGTATTGGAGCTTGGATAATGAATTCCGCCATAAATTCTAGAAATTCCCGCTGATTTAGACAAATCGCTCCACGTATCAAACTTTAATTCTATTGGTTTAACAGGAGTATTGGGCACAATATTGGATGATTTTGCCGGAACGATGATATTTGTTATATTCATAGATTTTTCATCCATTGTTTTAAATATAGGTGATAACATAATAAATTCATCTTTGGTTAAATTAATATTTAATTTATGTAAATTGTCCCCTAATAAATTAGTTAAAATCGTACTAGCGGACGATGAAAATGTACTATGTCCCGAGATATAATCTGGAAAAGGTGGAGTATATAATCTGGATTCTTGGTACGGGGTCCATAAATTAGTATTTGATTTACCAAAATAATAATCAATTGGAATATTCGGATAATTTATTCTTATTGATTGAATTGGTCTGCATTGTAAACATTCATATTTCATTCCCCAACATACAATAGATGCTTCAAATAGTCCACAATTTAATTTATAAAAATATTCTACCTGAGTTAAATTATCAGTAGGATTTGAAACAAAATAACCATACAAGAACATATTGAAAAATCCCGGAGGTGTAACTGAACCACCAATTCCTGCCCAAAATTCTGCAATAGCTTTTTGTTCTGGGGTAAGAGTTAAACTAATATTTAATACATCTTTCGCCTCTGATTTAAGATTTATTTTCGCAAATATTTTATGCAAATATTTATTAATGTTTATAGTATTGGTTAATCCACGTATATCACCCCATTTACTTCCTAACATTAATTACCCTTTAAGGGGACACCATTGAGTTTGATTTGTCATAACCGATGTATTGATTGACAATTTAACATTTATAGAATATGCATTTGCTAATTGTATTTGTTTATTTGATTTTTTCCAACCATCTTTATTTCTTAAATTATAATAATGAGCAACATCATCGCTAACCAATTGTAATAATTGAGAATTACATCTAACAAAATTAGTATATGCAACATTCAATTTAAGATTTTCAATAGTTTGATTAATAAAAATTGTTATTGATTTAGATTTAATATCACGGTTTAATAATTGAATTGATAGATTACTAAGATAAATGACCAAATTATTGATAAAATCCTTATTAATTTTTAGACTGGGATATCTATTTTTATGAGTATAATTGTCAATTAATTCTAAATTAATTATAGAATTAAGACCAATCATTACAGAAGAATTAAATATAAATAAAAATCTCGCCGAAAATGTAGGAGGTAGTCCTTTTTCAACAATTGCATGAAGAATTGCTTTTATCCATTGATAAAAATTCATTATATAATGAGTTTAATATAATAATATTTTTTATGATGGGTAATTTTAATTATTTTTTTAGAATTATTTTACTATATCTAAATAATAAAGAGGTCTTTAATGGAATCAATAATTAATTTTTATGAAGCAAACGAAAAGGATTTACTTGATTATGATAAAGAAACTATAAATAAATTATATAAATCTATAATTAACACAAAAAATAATTTAAATAATAATTGGTTCAATAATTGTTCAGAAATTATTGAAGAATGTGTTAAAATTTTTTCAGTAATGAATTATAATTATATACACTATATTGATTATTATATACAAAAATTAAAACATGCTATTCCTTAC
This sequence comes from Kapaibacterium sp. (SeqCode), assembly GCA_041688685.1. GTDB lineage: Bacteria > Bacteroidota > Ignavibacteria > Kapaibacteriales > UBA2268 > JBDNHS01. The sequence goes on along the minus strand of JBDNHS010000088.1, from coordinate 1,439 downwards.
AATGTTGATTTGATTGAATTAAAACACCGTGATATAATTAAAAAAGTTAATCTATACATTAAAATGCTTGAATATATGCTATTATTAAATTATAACGATAAGATTACTTTTGATAATGATAAATACCACATAATAATTGATAGTTATTATATTTTTTGTAATTTAAATAAAGATATATCTGAAAGTATTGTCGAATTCTATTCAAATAATTATATTATTTTTTATTCAAAAAGTAATAATTATATTAATGTGTGCATTTATCATCTGAATGATTTATTTGGTCATAAATTATTTTTAACTTTTCGAAAAAATAATATAACAAACAAAATTGAAATATACACATATGATACATTATTTAACACATCGGAAGATTTTTACAATAAAATTAAAATATCTGAATCTTGGAAAATACTTGAGTGTCCCATTAAAAAAAATACAACACATTTTATAAATATTAACCAAATTGCAGAATGTTTTTCAAAAGAAAATAATTGTGATATAAAAATAATATTTTGTGAATCAAATTTTGTTGATACTAATAAAATGCTACAATTTGTAAAAGATTTTTTAAATAATTAAAATGATTTGTAAATAAGATATATATAAATTCTAAGCCACTGGATTATTTGATTCTAACTATTCAATAATTTCATTATAACCTGTTTCCTTATTATATCACATTAATTTAAAAAATAATAAATAAAATTATTTTTTGTTATATTTACTATTATCAAATAAAAAAACTATAATATATATATATATATTAATAATGTCTACTAATAAATTGAATTTAGAAATTTATGAATTTATTTTAAATGAATACTCCCATCATCCAGATGATAGTAGGGAGACTAACTTTTACACTACACAAATAGAGTCCGTATCATCTGATATTTGTGGATATATAAGTAATGAAGATACTGCATATACAAAAAAACCAATAATTGATATTAAAAGAAGATCTTGTGATAATATTGATGGAACAATTAAAAATATGGAAACCACCCCAGGTGCAAAACAAGATTTGAGAATAATTAATACCGATGATAGCATAACATTTAATTTATATGGTATAACAAGCAGTGATTTAATAAAATTTACCCATTTATTTAATACAAAAAAAGAATCCAAAATAGCTACTACAAAAGATGATGTTATTGCACACATTCCCAATATGAAAAAACTTTATAGAGCATCAACTATTACTAAAATATTAAATGATGCTGAAGCTCTCCTTTTAACCAAGTGGTCAACTGATAATAGAAATACGCATACTTATATTAAAATATTAAGACCAAGTATAAAAGAAAAATTTATAATAATTGGTGACATTCATGGTTCGCATGCAACATTTATAAGAATATTATTAAGATTGAGAAAAATGAAAGTATTTGACGAAAATTGTATTTTTAATTTAGATTATCACTTAATCTTTTTAG
>JBDNHS010000087.1:0-9990 GCA_041688685.1 Kapaibacterium sp. (SeqCode) | reverse complement strand
TTCAGAAATTTCCGAAACTATAAAAATATCTGGAAGACACTTATCAGTAGATGCTCCATTTGTTCAAGGTGAAGACAATAGACTTTTGGACGTATTGCCTAACGAACAACAACCGCCACCAGATTCAGAATTAATTCGTGAATCACTGCGAATTGAAGTACAACAAGTATTGGCGACTTTATCAAGTAGAGAAGCTGAGGTAATAAAACTATACTTTGGTTTAGAAGGAACAACACTTACATTAGAAGAGATTGGTGAAAAATTTAATTTGACACGCGAAAGAGTAAGACAAATTAAAGAAAAAGCGATTAGAAGACTCAGACATGCTTCGAGATCAAAAGCTTTAAGAGCGTTTTTGGGATAATTGTTAATCAATTTAATTTCAATATTTTATTAGTTTATATCAATCTTTAATTTTAACTAATTAATTACAAAAATAATTAAAATGACAAAAATAGAAATACCAGTATTTAATAAATCAAACAGAAATAATCCAGAACTTTCTACAACTGTGGGCAGAAGACCTGAATGGTTAAAAGTAAAAGCACCAGGTGGAGACAGTTATGCCAAAATTAAAACAATGATGCGTTCAAAATCACTTCACACAGTATGTGAAGAAGCTCATTGTCCAAATATTGGAGAATGCTGGAGTAGTGGTACTGCAACTTTTATGATTTTGGGTGATACTTGTACAAGAGCCTGTAGCTTTTGTGCCGTAAAAACAGGAAGACCTGGTACATTAAATACTCAAGAACCTTATGATGTTGCTCAATCAATTTTTGAAATGGGATTAAAACACGCTGTAATTACATCAGTTAACAGAGATGAATTAAAAGACCAAGGGTCAATAATTTGGTCTCAAACGATTACTGAAGTAAGAAAAACAAATCCGAATACTACAATTGAAGTTTTGATTCCTGATTTTAAAGGTGATTTGGAATGTATAAAAAGAATTTGTGATGCTAATCCGAATGTATTAAATCATAATTTAGAAACTGTACCTAGATTATACAAAAAAGTTAGACCCCAAGCTCGTTATCAAAGGTCATTAGACCTTTTAGAATTTGCTAAATCACAAGGAATGAGAACAAAAACTGGTATTATGGTTGGTATTGGTGAAACCGATGACGAGGTTTTTGCTTTGATGCAAGATGTTGTTGATGTAGGGATAAATGTATTTACAATTGGTCAATACTTACAACCATCTGTTGCTCACTCAGCAGTCGATAGATTTGTTACTCCAAATCAATTTGCAGAATACAAAAGAGTTGGAGAAGCTTTAGGTATAGAACATGTCGAATCGGGTCCATTAGTTAGATCATCTTATCATGCAGAAAGACACGTTTAATTAACATAAAACATATAAATTATTTTTATTGAAATGCCTTTATTTTTAAAGGCATTTTTTTATGTAAAATTAATTTAATAATTTAAATTTTAAGATTTTAACAAGTGAAATAAAGAATTAATAAAATGGATAGAAATTTAAATATAAATCCTATTACAAAAACTTCTGATAATGAATTTGAAGTTAAATTAAGACCAGATGGATTTTCTGAATTTACTGGTCAAGAGAAAATTGTTGAAAATCTTAAAATTTATATTGCTGCGGCAATTAAAAGAAAAGAATCATTAGACCACGTATTATTGACTGGTCCTCCAGGTTTAGGTAAAACAACTCTTTCTAATATTATTGCCAAAGAACTAAACTCAAATATTAAAGTAACATCGGGTCCGGTTTTGGACAAACCAGGTGATTTGGCTGGATTATTAACAAGTTTGAATGATGGTGATGTATTATTTATAGATGAAATTCATCGATTATCTACAATTGTAGAAGAGTATTTATATTCTGCAATGGAAGATTTCAAAATTGATATTATGTTAGATTCAGGTCCATCTGCTAAGTCAATTCAATTAAATTTATCTAAATTTACATTAGTTGGGGCAACAACGAGTGCAGGACTGCTAACATCTCCACTACGCTCAAGATTTGGTATAATCAATAGATTAGATTATTATTCAAATTCAGATTTAGTTAAAGTAATTCTACGTTCTGCTAATATTATGGGAGTAAAATTAGAAAATGATGCTGCATTTGAATTGGCAAGTAGATCGAGAGGTACTCCAAGGATTGCTAATAGATTATTGAGAAGAGCAAGGGACTTCGCTGACATTAAAGGTGATGGTGAAATTACAAAAGCAATTGCAGAATATACATTAGAAGCTTTGGAAGTAGATAAGTTTGGCTTAGATGAGATGGATAAAAGACTTTTAGTAACTTTAATTGATAATTATAAAGGTGGTCCCGTTGGACTTAACACTTTGGCAGTAGCTTGCGGTGAAGAAGCAGGTACTATTGAAGAAGTTTATGAACCATTTTTAATTCAAAATGGCTTCTTACAAATCACTCCACGTGGAAGATTGGCTACTGACCTAGCTTAGGAATATTTTAATAGAGTTAAATTCTCAAAGGATAACAAAAAAGATTTTTTCATTAGGTTTTTTTGAAAATTAAAAATCCTATATAAGTTTTTTATATAGGATTAATTTTATTAAATATTTCAGATGTGATTTCTTACAAAGGCTTTATACCTAATTCTTTAAGTTGTTCTATATCTACAAAAGAAGGTGAGCCGTCCATTAACGATAAACCACTTGTAGTTTTAGGGAATGCAATTACGTCTCTTATGTTATCATTGTTTGTAAGCACCATAACTAACCTATCTAATCCAAATGCTATTCCACCGTGTGGAGGAGCTCCATATTTTAAGGCTTCTAACAAAAATCCAAATTTAGAATCAGCTTCTTCTTTACTTATTCCCAACAAATCAAACATAGTTGATTGAACTTTACTATTATGTATTCTAATTGAACCACCACCAACTTCGTGTCCGTTAATTACAAGGTCGTGTGCAATTGCTCTTGCTTTGCCAATATCAGTACTCAGATAATCCAAATCTTCTTGATTAGGTGAAGTAAAAGGATGGTGCATTGCATAATATTTGCCTGACTCTTCATCTAATTCAAAAAGTGGAAAGTCTAATACCCAATGAAATGAAAATTTATCTTTAATTTTATCTAAAATACCAGTTTGTTTTGCAATTTCTAATCTCAAAGCACCACAAATTGTATGTGATTTTGTCCAAGTATCAGACGAAATCAAAATTAAATCTCCGTCTTCAGCTTTTGTCAATAATTTTATATCTTCTAATTCTTTTTCAGTCAAAAATTTAGATATTGGAGATTTTATCTCATTATTTTCAAATTTAATCCAAGCTAACCCTTTTGCACCATATTTTTTTGCAAAGTCAGTCAAATCATCTAATTGTTTTCTTGAATAATTAGCACAACCTTTTGCATTAAGGGCAACAATTGAACCATTACTTGATATTACATCAGCAAATACCTTAAATTCTGATTTATTGACAACCTCTTTTAATTCAACAAGTTGCAAATCAAATCTAATATCAGGTTTATCACTACCAAATTTACTCATTGCCTCAAAATAACTCATTCTTATAAATTCTGATGGAGTATCATAATTAAGGATTTCTTTCCATAATTCTTTTATAAATCCTTCCATAATTATCAAAATATCATTTTGGTCAACAAAGGACATTTCTAAATCTATTTGAGTAAATTCTGGTTGTCTATCTGAACGTAAATCCTCATCTCTAAAGCACTTAACAATCTGCATATATCTATCAAAACCAGATACCATCAAAAGTTGTTTGAATATCTGTGGAGATTGAGGAAGAGCATAAAATTTTCCTTTATTATTTCTACTGGGAACTAAGAAATCTCTTGCTCCTTCTGGTGTAGATTTCATCAAAACTGGCGTTTCGACTTCTAAGAAATTTTGCTCATAGAAAAATTTATGAGTGATTTGATATACTTTATTTCTGATTATGAAGTTATTTTGCAATGAAGGTCGTCTCAAATCTAAGTATCTGTACTTTAATCTCAATTCTTCATTAACTTCTACTTTGTCTGAAATTTCAAAAATCGGTAATTCTGCTTCATTAATAATATCAAAATCATCAATCCATATTTCAATTAATCCAGTTGGAATATTAGAATTTGGATTTTCTCTTAATCTCACTTTACCTTTTGCCCAAATAACGTACTCATTGCCTAAGGTTTTTGCTTTTGTATATAATTCTGCTTGAGTTTCAGGATAAATAAAGAGTTGAGTGATACCAAATCTATCTCTTAAATCAATAAAATATAATCCACCCAAATCTCTACGAGTATTTACCCAGCCATTTAAAACAACTTCTTGACCAATATTTTCAGGTCTTAATTCACCACAAGTTACTGTTCTTTTTAAAAAATTCATTTTTTTGAAATTATATATAAGTATTTTGAAATTATATCTAAAATAATATTTTTTGTAAATATAATTTTTTCAGAACTGCAATTTACGAAATTTGCACACTATTACATTGTCTTAATTTAACATTTTTTAGATTTGAAAATAACCTAATAATTCATTAATCATTCTTTTATCTTCCCAAAATCTCTCTTACAGCGGAATATTTCCATGTTTTTTTGTTGGATTTTTATCAACTTTATTTTCCAATACTTTAAATGCTTCGATTAATCTTGCTCTTGTAAATTTTGGTTCAAAAACATCATCTAAATATCCATAAGAAGCTGCAATATAAGGATTAGCAAACTTTTCATTATAATGATTAGTTAATTCTCTCTCTTTTGATAATTTATCTTCTGCAGTATCTATTTCTTTTTTATAAATAATCTCGACAGCTCCTTTAGCTCCCATTACAGCTATCTCTGCTGTGGGCCAAGCGAAATTAAAATCACCACGGATATGTTTACTACTCATTACATCATAAGCACCACCATAAGCCTTACGTGTGATAAGTGTAACCTTTGGCACAGTTGCCTCACAATACGCATATAGCAATTTTGCACCATTAGTGATAATTCCACCCCACTCTTGTACTTTACCTGGCATAAACCCAGGTACATCAACCAAAGTCAGTATCGGTATATTAAAGGCATCACAAAAACGAATAAATCTTGCCGCTTTGCGTGAAGAATCGATATCCAATACGCCAGCCAATACAGATGGTTGATTGGCAACCATACCAATAGATCTTCCACCCAAATGTATATAACCAACGACAATATTTGCTGCATAATCTTGATGTACTTCCAAAAAATCACCATTATCAGCAATTGAAGTAATTACTTCTTTGATATCATAAGGTTGATTAGGGTTTGCTGGTACTAAATATGTAAGTTTATCATTTAATCTATTTACATCATCATTATTAATTGAAAATGGTGGCATTTCAGTATTATTTGCTGGAATGTAGTTCATTAATTTTTTGGCAATTTCAATAGCTTCTAAGCCATCTTCTGCAGTAAAATGAGCAACCCCACTTTTTGTGCTATGAACACTTGCCCCACCTAATTCTTCAGAAGTCAATAACTCATGAGTAACAGTTTGAACTACCTTAGGACCAGTTACAAACATATAAGAAGTATCTTTTACCATAATGATAAAGTCAGTAATAGCTGGAGAATAAACTGCACCACCAGCACACGGTCCCATTACTAATGATATTTGAGGTACAACTCCCGATGCAAGAGTATTTAATAAAAATATATCAGCGTAAGCTCCCAAAGAAACTACACCTTCTTGCACTCTTGCTCCACCAGAATCATTCATTCCAATTACAGGATAGCCATTTTTCATAGCCATTTCCATTATTTTACAGATTTTTCTACCGTGTTGTTCGGATAAACTTCCACCTAAAACTGTAAAATCCTGAGAAAACAGCATAACTCTTTTGCCATTTATATCTCCGTAGCCAGTAATAACTCCGTCTCCCAAAAATCTTTCATCGGCTCCGGTGTTACTCATAGCAAGTGCATCAATTTCTCTAAAAGTACCAGAATCGATTAATTGTTCAATTCTTTCACGAGCAGTTAATTTACCTTTGGAATGTTGGGATTCAATTCTTTTTTGTCCCCCGCCCATCAGCGATTGTTCTTTAAGTTCATTTAGTCGTTGTATTTTTTTATCTATTATTTCGTTATTATTCATTGTTTTTTTGATTAAAATTAAAATTTAAAGTTTAGATTGGTCTTATTATTTATAACTCCTCACCTATTCCAAAGTAACTAAGACTGCATCTTTTTCTACCGCTGTGCCTTCAATTGCTGTAATTGATTTTACTATTCCATCAAACTGACAGGAAATTGCATTTTCCATTTTCATCGCTTCTATAACTATTAATTTGTCGCCTTTTTTGACATTATCTCCAACATTTACCATAATTTTTATAATTAATCCTGGCATAGGAGACTTGACTATTGGATTCTTAGCCTTTTTAACACCTGACTTTTGAGTAATTTTTTCAAATTCAACTTGTGATTTTGTTTTTACATTATATTTATAAGTAAAACCATTTGTATTCAACAAAATTTCATTGTTATTTTTTGAAAACTTGATAGTATAATTTTTATTATTAATTTTAAGCGAAATTACATCATTTTTTATTTTGAGTAATTCTTCAATTTTATAATTAATATCACCAATAACAATTTCGTTTTTATTAAATTTATCAATTTTAGTTTCAATAACTTGATTTTCACTATTTACAACAAAGTTTTCGAATAAATTTACCATATTATTCTTTCCTCATATTTAAATTACTCATTTTCCAATTATTAATAGATGGCTTAATATCAGTATTAATTATAGTTTCACTTTCTCTATTAAACAAATAAGTTACTATTGCTGCAAGTTCATTTTCATTCTCATATTTTTTAGCTTTTAATGCTTCAAAATCGTAATGATTTGGAATATAACCAGTATCAAAGTAACCATTTCTAAATCTGTCATCTTCGAATACATCAATCAAAAATGGAATAATATTAGAGAATCCTAATAATTGATAATTTTTTAATGCAGTAAGCATTTTTTCTGCAGCATAGTCTCTATCTTTTCCAAAAGTTATTAATTTTGATAACATTGGGTCAAAATGCAAGCTAATTTCAGAATTATTGTCAATTCCAGTATCAACTCTAACACCATTACCAAATGGCTCTCTTAAATAATCAATATTACCAATATCTGGCATAAAGTTATTCAAAGGGTCTTCGGCATAGATTCTACACTCAAATGAATGACCTTTTAATTTTATATCTTCTTGTTTGAAACTGAGTTCATAACCAGCTGCAACTTTAATTTGCTCTTTTGCTAAGTCAATTCCAGTAACCATTTCGGTAACAGGATGCTCAACTTGTAATCGAGTATTCATTTCAAGGAAATAGAAGTTTTTATCTTTGTCAAGTAAAAACTCAATTGTACCAGCATTAACATAATTACAGGCTTTTGCAGCTTCTATTGCAACTTTACCCATTTTAGCTCTTAACTCTTCATCTAACACATTAGAAGGTGCTTCTTCTATTACTTTTTGATGGCGTCTTTGAATCGAACAATCACGTTCAGCCAAAAACACACAATTATCATGTTCATCAGCAATAATCTGTACTTCAATATGTTTTGGATTGAGAATATACTTCTCCATATAGACCAAATCATCACCAAATGATTTTATTGCTTCCCTTTGAGCTGCCTCATAATTCTCTTTAAATTCCTCTGCTTTTTCGACAACTCTCATACCTTTTCCACCACCACCAGCTGCCGCTTTAAGTAGTACTGGAAAGCCAATTTTGGTAGCAATTTTAATTGCCTCATCAAAATCTGTAATTCTTGAGTTATGACCTGGAACAATAGGAACACCAGCTTTTTGCATAATTTCTCTTGCACCGGTTTTACTTCCCATTGCTTCTATTGACTCTGCATAAGGTCCAATGAATTTGATACCATTTTCTTTGCACAAACGACTAAAATTAGCATTTTCGGATAAGAATCCATAACCTGGATGAATAGCTTCAGCTTTATTTTCTTTTGCAATTTTAATAATTTGCTGCATATCCAAATATCCAGCTTTTGGACTATCAGAAATTAATTCTATGGCATAATCTGCATATCTAACAAAAGGCATTTTTTTGTCAATGGAATGATAAATCGCAATTGATTCTATATTCAATTCTCTTGCTGCATTTATAATTCTAATTGCTATTTCGCCTCGATTAGCTATTAATATTTTTTTAAACATACGATTTTATTTTATAACTTAAAATTTTCAAATAACATATTGTAATTAAATCCAGATACTATTTTATCTTTATAATTTAACTTGATTGATTTTTTTGCAGTTTCTAATTCATCAGAGCGAATTCCATATTCAATAGAACTCCACGCTTCCAAAAATGCTGCAAAATCATCTATTCCTTTTAATAAGGTGCCATCATAAGGATTAAACTTATCTGCATTATACTTAAGATTAATTTCATCTGGTTGGACAACTTGTCCATTTAGTATTTTGGTACTAAATTCTGATTGAGTAAAGAACTTAATTTCATCTAACCAATTTTGCTCTAAACTTGGATAAATTTCAGCTTCTGTGAGCTGTTTCTCAATTCTTCTAATTTCTTCTTGCATACCTGGAACAGACATTTTGACAGGCTTAATTATATCTCTTGTCAGTGCTTCTGGTAAGTCGTGGAATAATCCACCAAAAAAATTATTATAAATTCTTTTATTGCAAGCATTATCTAATTCTTTTGTAACGAAATAAGATAATGTAGCTACCAACATAACGTGTCCCAGTACAGACGTTTTTGGTATTCTTGGGAGATGTCCCCATCTAACTTGATATCTTAATTCGCCACACAAATCAACAAAATTTTTGATATTTTGTTTTTTTAATAATTTATTAATTCCAATTAAATCAGAGTAAGAAAACAAATCTCTTCCTAATTCAATTTCTATATCGCGAATTTGGTAACCATTTGGATTTGCATCACGAATAATTTGAAACTCCCAATAACTTGAATATCTATGAGCAGCATTCAATATCCTTGTTTCAAACTCAGGAATGTAATTCTCTTCTAACAAATACTTTTTAAATTCTACTTTTATTTCTTCATTATTAATTGAAGATTCAACTTCATTATAAATCATTAAATTTAATTTTTGAACTAATTTGCTATTTTTGGATAATTCTCTGAAAACAGGCGACTGTATATCAGATATTACAATTCTTCTCAAAAATTCGTAGATACCACCTTTGATAATAGCCATCCAATCGATTTGTCTACCATTATCTTCTTCGTATTTTGCTAAAACATAAGCTATAATCATCTTATGGCAATGTTTGTCAATTTGAATAAGAGGAGTTGGACGTAATTTGTCATTCCATCTTTCTATTGAAAAAGACTTAAAAATTAATTCTATAAATTCTTTAGTTATCATTTTTATATATAATTTTAAAATTTAATATTTTGAAAATGCAAAATATTCATTTTTTATTTCAATTCAATGTTATGTTAATTATTTGTATTTTATAAATTATGTAATTAAACTATCATTGAGTGAAGAAGTTGAGTGTTTAAGTGATATTATTTAATAATTTCGCCATTCTCAAAAGACCAAAATAACAAATCTAATTCATCAATTGGTATGTTGATTTTTTCAGCAAAATTCAAAAATTCCTTTTCAACTTCTAAATATTTATTTTTAGGATTAATTTTCGGAATTTCATTATATATTCCAATTTTTATCAAATTTTTTAATATATGTCTGTCAAATATTGCTAAATTTTTATAACCAATATTTCTCAAAAAATGACTTGCCTCTTTGAGTCCAAATCCATTAATGATTAGTTCTAATTTATTTCTTTTTTCATAATTATCCATTTTTGATGTAATTAAGTATTCTATATCCGAATAATTTTCTTTTAATAATAATAGTCTTTTAGCTTTTTGATTATGAAACCTTATATAATTATCTGGCTTTCTTAAAATTTCAGTTATTTTTTCAAGATCTATATCTTTTTCTCTAAATTCCATTTTTTTTAGAATATTTTGTACTTTTAATGAATT
>JBDNHS010000086.1:0-2370 GCA_041688685.1 Kapaibacterium sp. (SeqCode) | reverse complement strand
AAGGCATTGGATTATGTATTGTTGTTTGTGCCCATTGAGCCTGCATTTTTAGAAGCGGTTAAGAAAGATGCACAGTTATGGAAATATGCCTACGATAAAAAGATTATGTTGGTAAGCCCAACTAATTTATTAGCAGTATTAAAAATTATAGCCGACCTATGGAAAGTGGAACAACAAAACCAAAACGCCATTGAAATAGCCGAAAAGGCAGGCGGTATGTATGATAAATTTGTGTTATTTTTAGAAAGTTTGGAAAGTGTAGGTACGGGAATAAAGAACGCTCAAACAGCTTATGATAGAGCATTTGGTCAATTGAGTACAGGAAGAGGTAATGTAATAAAGCAGATGGAAGAGTTGAAGAAAATGGGTGCTGCTGCACAGAAACAAATTCCAGATAAAATTTTGTATGATTTACAGTAGTAAATATTTAAATATATGAGTATAGTTCACGATAATGGAATAGTAATTCGTGGTGAAATAATTAAGAATATCAGAAACGCAAATAAATCAATAAAAATTGCTATGGCATATTTTACTGATAAAGATATTTCTGGAGAAATTCTTAATGCTTCTGTGAGAGGGGTTATTATTGAAATAGTCATAGCTGATGAAGATATAAATAAAGCTATAGTTGAATTATTTACTAATAACTTATCAATTAATTTTATTCTATATAAGAAATCTTTTATTGGTAGAGGGGTAATGCATCATAAATTTTGTATTATCGATGATCAAGTTATTTTAAAAGGTAGTTACAATTATACAAAAAATGCAAGTGTTAATAATGATGAAAATTTAGAAATTTCAAATGATGTTAATATAATTTCAGAATTTGATAGGATATTTACAGACTTAAAAAATCAATCAATTAAAGTTGAAAAAAAATATGTAATTGAAATGGAAGAAAGTAAATTAAATATTTCTCGCATAAATGACTTTTCAAATCAATTGCAAAATTTAATATCTGATCTTATTGATAAATTTGATCATCAAAAAATTTCTACTCAAGGTTTTGAAGATTCTAAAAAAAATAATTGTGACGTTGAACAGTTTAAAAATGGCTTAGACCTTATTTTAAATAAATATAAAGTTGACTTGCAAGAGGATGAAAAAACTCGTAATTTAATCAAACTTAAGATTGAAGGAGTTGTTAGAGAAAAAATTGAAGAGCTTGGAGATTTATTAATAAAAGAAAAAAGAAATACATCAAGTGAATATGGTTATAAGAGAGAAGAAATCGAAATTATTATAAAACAACTTAAAGCGAGCATTCAACAATATGAAGAGGAAAAAAGTTTTTCACAAACAAAATTAATAGGAGAAAAGGGTCAGTTAGAAATTAAAAATAATGAACTAAGTATAATATATACGAAAATTGGTTTAATCCCATTTTCTTATAAAAATACATGGTATAATTTTGGTTTTTTAGCCATTTTCTCAATTTATTTATTTGTTTTTTATTCTTCTGCTATATATAATTTAGTTTATGTGGCAAAAGAGGCTGAACGTGCAATCATGATCGGAGGTGAATTGCCCAAAGTTGAATTTTTTAATGCAAAAGCTATTGGGAATCTCTATAAAGCTGGTTTTTTAGATATGATTTTTAATTTTATGGCAGTATTTATTCCACTTGGTTTGGCAATTTCAAAACTTTATACAAAAAATAAGACTATTCAATTTATTTTAGGATGGATTGTTGCAGTTTTAATCGTCGATTTTTTTGTTGCAATAAGTATATCTATTACTATAATGAAAGTCGATAGTTTAAGATTAGGAGAAGATATTAAATGGTCTTTTGCTAGTGCTTTTCAAAATATTGAATTCTGGAAAGTTTTTATTTTTGGAGCTATACCCTTAATTATGTTTAAGTTAATTGTCGAATTGATTTATGCAAAGTGGTGTAATAGTCAACCTCATATTGTTGATAAAGAAAAATCAATACAAATTAATATTTTTAAAAATGAACTCATTAATATTTCTCAAAGAATTAATGACTTAGAATTTACTAGTAAAACATGTGCTGAAAAAATTGACAATTTGCAAAATCAAAAACATGATTACGAAATTAAAACAAATAACTTTAATGCGGAAGAGCAATTGCAAACTAATCGGGTTGAAAAAGAAACCGATGAAAATATATCTAATGTTAGGTTGATAGCACAAGGCTATTTAGGCGATATTGAGTCAGGCAATATAGCATCTCTTAAAGATGTTATATCTGCAAGAATTGCTGCATATAAACAGGGATTTATTGAATATATAACTTACATATATTCTCAAACGGAAAGTCAACGAAGAATTGAATTAATAAATAAAGCAAATCAAGAATGGAATCAAAAAACTTTTTCAAAATAATCAAACTTTTCTTTT
>JBDNHS010000085.1:0-2061 GCA_041688685.1 Kapaibacterium sp. (SeqCode) | reverse complement strand
GAAAGACTTTTAAATATAGAAGAAAAAGAAGCAGGCACAAGATTTATGTCTGAGGCCACTATTTACAGCCCTTCTTCTAATCTTGCAGGTACAGTTGATTTTTTATCAATAAGCCCTTCTGGTAAAGTAAACATACTTGACTGGAAGTTTATGGATATAAACACAAACAAATATGATGATGTGCCTTGGTACAAAGTTAGAGCATGGGATAAACAAATGACTTTATATAAAGGTATAATTAGCTCTAACTATAATGTAAAGAATGAAAACTTTAATCAGACTAGAATGATTCCTATATTAGCTGTCTATACTCCTGCTGATTATGAGAATGAAATTCTTCCTAAACTAGCAAAAATTAAAATAGGAGACGTAGAAGTTAAAAATATTGAAGAAGATTACTTATTGCCTGTAGGTATAACAGAAGAAAAAACAGGAGATGAAGACATTGATAACTTAATTGGAAAACTTAACTCTGTTTACAAAAGACTATCTAAAGAAAAAACACCTGACAAAGAAAAAGCAGCAAAAGCAGAACAACTAAATGCCCTTTACAAAGCAATAAGACATTTACAGATTAAAGGGAATGTTGTTCCTTTAATTAACCAAGCAAAAATATTAAACAAACAAGTATCATTATTAATTGAAAAATTTAATAATGAGTTTGAAGGAAAAAATAAAAAAGATGTGTCTTCAGAAAAAGTAAATGCCTTTGCTGGTATGCTAAGAATACACTTAGAGTCTCTTATTCCTTACTTAGATATTGAAGACTTAAGTTATATGTTGTCAGAAGAAAACGACAAAAACAACATGCTTAGAACAGAAATATTAAAAACTGTTAGTCAAGTTAAAGGATATATAAAAGAATTAAAAAAAATAGACAAAAAATTAGGAGAAAAGTTCATAGGAACAAGTTATACTCCTGAAAAAATTGTAAAAGGAATTAGCAAGTGGTTTGGTAATACTGCTACATTACAAATAGAAAATGTCCAGAATCTGTTTAAAATGGCAAACAAAGCAATGGCTATTGCTACTATGGAAACTTCTGCAGAAATAAACACTCTTGAAGTCATTAGAACTAATTTTGTAAAATGGGCATCTGGATTAGGGCTAGACAAGTCTTCTTATTTTAAAATATTACAAAAAGCTAATAAAAATGAACTTATAGATCAATATGATAATTTATTTTACACTACATTAAAAACAAAAACAAACGAAAAAAACTTTGCTTGGGTTCAAGATAATATTGACAAAGAAGCTTATATAGAATCTATAAGACAAAAGGTTGAAGAAGAAAAAGCAAGAATATTAGCTATGCCTTATGTAGGTACAATGGAAGAAGTTAAAAAAATAGTTTCTCAAAAACTTGCTAAAATGTATGCTAATTATAATGTATCTAGTAAAACTTCTCCTGGATGGCTTTTATATCAAAATGTTAAAAACTTTCCTAAAAAAGACAAATGGGTATCAAAAGAATGGAAAGAATTAACTAAACCAGAAAACGCTCCTGCTAAAGCTTTTTATGATTATATAGTTGAAAGAAATAAATATTACAGAGAAATAGGATACTTGTCAGGTAAATCTGCAGAAAGATTTCTTCCTTGGTTAAGACAAGGATTTACAGAAAGTATTGTATTTTCAGGAAAACCTAGAGGACTAGGAGAACAATTTTTAATGAATATTTCTTTAGACGAGAATGAAACAGGATATGGACAAAGAGATCCTGTTACAGGAGAAGTTGTTGAAGCTATTCCTAGATATTTTTTAAATGAGTTTGAAGGAGAATATTCAACAGACTTATTTAAAACAATTACTTTATACAATGAATTTGCTATTAAATTTAAAAACCTTAAAGCAATAGAAGAACAATCTTTGCAATTACTAAGAGCAGAAAGAAATAAAAAATCAATATCAACATCAACATTTGGTAGAGCAGAAGTAAAAAATGGGGTTCTTACTTACAATGCAAACAATGCAGAAAACTCTGAGCTACTTGAAAAAATGATAAAGGGTATTGTTTACCAACAAAAATATGTTGAAAGCGATTCTTTTGATATGTCTCTT
>JBDNHS010000010.1:0-6653 GCA_041688685.1 Kapaibacterium sp. (SeqCode) | reverse complement strand
CATAACTTTTTGCAATATCAACAATTAGATTTTGAACTTCTAATGTGTCTATTTTTTCCGTTTTTAGATTACTTGAGTGTAAAGAATACGAGAGCAGAGAACCCAAAGCCACCAAGAAGAAGCAAAGTAATATTAAGTAAATAGATTGCGTAAGCCAATTTCTGATTTTTGATAATTTCTTCATAAGTGTCTATTTCTCCAAGTAATTTGTCATCTGTAAAGTGAAATAATTGGATTAAAGTTGCCGAAACAAATACACCACCTGCAATTGACAGAAACGCAGTAAATTGATTAGCTGTAATAAAGATGACCGTTGCAACTATTACAAAGATCCAATGCCATTTATTATTTATTATTGATTTCATTTTTATTCTCCTGATTTAACTATTTCAAAAGTTTGTGATGGATTATTATTCTTAAATTTTTTCTTCAATTTTATTGCCTCTCTTTTTGAAAAGTTTTTGCTTGTATAAGCATACTCATCAATATTTGCTTGATACCATTTAATAGAATATTCTTCTTTTTCTTTTTTATTTTGTCGTTTTCTGTTATCACTTAATCCAATAGTCTTACGAACTGGTTTGACAAAGGCAATAGCACCAAGCAATAACGCTGTGCCACCCAATACATATTTTTCTTCTGTTGTTAAGTTATTCAACATAATTTTCCTGTTTATTTTTTAGTTAAATATAATCTATATTCGTTGCCAACTTTTATTTGTTTTGCTTTTGCGAAGTCAGGAATACCATATTTTTTTATATTTTCTTGCACTTTTGTTTTTGTGCCACTAAATTGTAAAAAATATTCTTTGCCATTAATTATCTTATATAATCTTTTCATCGCTGATTCATCAGTTAATTTATCAACTCTTTTCATTATTTTTATATCTGTTGGGCTATTGTATTTTTTTAATTCTACATATCTATCACTCAATCCAATTGTTTTACGAACTGGTTTGACAAAGGCAATCGCACCAAGCAATAACGCTGTGCCACCCAATACATATTTTTCTTCTGTTGTTAAGTTATTTAACATACTTTTCCTGTTTAACTATTTCATTAATTTATTATCTACTAAATATTTTTTGATAAAAGGAATTGCCAGATTTTGCTGAATTAAACCTACTTTTTTGAAATCCATTTTATTAATTAAATTTATTAATTTTGGTGGACAATGATATAAGTTAATTTCATTATAAGTATTGTTAAATATATCTGCTTCTGATTTTATAGGAATCCATTTTGTTGCAAATGCTTTTAATTGCTCCAATTTTGCAAAATGTTGCGTTTCTGGAATACTACTAAAATCACATTTCTTGGCAATTTCTATCAATTTATTAGGAACATCTACTGCTACTTTCATTCTACTATCTCGCTTTTAAATTAAAGTAATTTATTTTCTATTTAATTGACACCATCATAATTGTAATTATTCAACGGCTCTTGTATTCTATTCTGCCCATTAGTTTGAGTAATCTGATAATTGGCTGTGTTAGAATTTTGCATATTAGGGTTTGGTTGCCCTTGATTATAATTTATTTTCTGCCCAGTTTGTGGGTCATATATTGGCAGTGCTGGTTGTATTTGTGGTTGATTCATTTTAGTTACCAAAGCTCTACCTATATCTGCTAAGAATGGAATTAATGGAGTTGCTACTGCTGTAATCATTTCCATACTTGCATTAGAACCCTGTTGGTCATTTAATGTTTGTGCTGTAATTTCTTTGTCAGCTTCCAATTTTTCTATTTTTAGTTTTAATGCTGCAATTTCTTTGTCTAAATACTCTTTCATCATTGTGCCAGTATTTACTTCTACTTTTCTATCGCTTAAAGTTGCTTCTTTTTCAATAATTGAATTATTTTTTTCATCAATTATTTTTTTCAATTGATTAATTTCTTTTTGATGAGCTTGTCTTAAATCATCAATAAGCGAATCCTTTTTGGCTAATTCTTGTCTTAACCAATTTTGGTGGTCTTTATCCATCTTTGGCATTCCATTGAAGTCATTTAATGTTTGATTTGTTATTATCGGTGTATCTGGTTGCATAATAGTACCCTCAATTTCTTTTTGAAAGCCATTACGTTTTACTGTACAAATTGTAACTAATGATCCTGGTGTATAAAATTCAGCACCTGCTCCAGAAAAGAAAGTGTCCGAATCAATGATATTTCTATCTCTCAATTGTTTACCTTTCATTACTTTATGAGGTATTTGTGGAGAATTTACAAACTTAATTTCGCTTGTATATTCTTCTGATGGTCTTAGTTTACCAAAATGATATTGTTCATTGTCTTGAAAATGTATATTCGCCATATTTTTCTCTCTATTTTTAATATGCTCTATAAATGTAAATATTACCGTTATTTTCTATTTTTGTGTTTGGTTCTGTGTAAGCTAAGTTTTGATTTATATCTGATTTGTTCTTCATAACTGAAACTGCATAATTTTCGCCATCTGATTTTCTACCACCGGGGAATGATCCTTGATTGTATGCGTGAATAGCTTTTTGCCAATTTCCACTATATCTTTTGTATTGATAAGCAAAATAAGCTGTTGCTAATTGCATTGCATAGTTTGGGTCGTATATTTTATCTGGCAATAATGGGTTTGCTGGTGCTTTTGTAAATGATTTTGATTTAATTGAAGCATTTGCAAAAGGCACTTTTGCACGTTTAAGTTCTATCTCTCTTTGTGTGTCAATCAATATCTGCATTAATCCCCTTGCTGTTGATTTTTTGTTCTTGGCATTAGGATTAAATGTGGATTCTTTTTTAGCAATTGAAGTAAGATATAGAGCCATTTGATTCGGATCTGCATCTACCGTAGGAGCATAAATATCACTCCAAAATTTTGCTAAACTATATACTTGATTTTCTGTTAATTTTGCCATTTCGTTGTTTTATATTGCTGTGTTTGAATTACCTATACTCAAAGTTACTACCGTCAATACTGGGTATCTTTGGTAATATGGTACACCTGCGACATCTACTAATTGAGCTACTTGTGCATAAGAAGTGATGGGTTGATTAATTATACCAACTTCAGAATTAAAGTCCTCACAGTATGGCAAAGGTAGTCCAATAGACAAGTCGCCTAAATTCTTTTTTGAGCCATAATCTGATGAAGCTAATCCCTCTAATACATTTATTCCATTAATATACAATTCTGGTCTAAAATAATTGGGTTGGAAAGCAATTGGCATCATTCCATTTTTATAACCACTTTGAGCCAGTATATCATCGGTAGTTTTGGAATTTACTATTTCTGTAATAACACTTTGAGTTTGTCCTGTTCCTGCTGGATTAAGAGTAGTATCATAAGCAAACCATTCTATTTTTCTCAATAAAACATTTGGACCATTAAGGAATGAACTTTGATCGCTAAGACATCTTTGAATGATTGAATACGGATTATTACCCACATTATCACTTTTTGAAGTCCCAATTGAAGTACTTGCCTGTCCTAATCTTTCTAATTCAGTCAAATAACCATCAGAAGTATTTGGTATAAATGTTTCTGGAGTTAATAGTTGCGTAGAATCTGCTGTCGTGGACAGAAATAATACTTTATAACGCTTTGGAAATGTTTCAGTAAACTTTTGCGTATTCTTACATACTTGAATTAAATTTTGATTAATTTTATTTAACTCATTCATCATTTGTAATTCTATATTCATTTTTCTCTCTTAAAGTGATTTCTCTTGAAGTATTTTCTCTAAAACTAATTTTAACCCTCAGTACTTGAATCTTCAGACTTATTTAAGCCACTGAATACAATATTATACCTTACTGGGTAAGTTAATACTGGAGTTTGTGGAAAATTGTTTGATGTGATTGTAATTGTATAAGATTGTTTAGAATCAAATACATATCCTCTGTTATTTATGTTGTTAAAATAAGTCTTAAAATTTAAGAGACTTATAGGTTTTGCAAACCAATTTTTATTGTTGGCATCTACAACTTGAATAGAATGGACATCAACTGGGTTGTTATTATCTTCGCAAATAACTTTACCTAATGAATCCACACCACTAACACTTACATCAGCAACATAAAGTGGTAAATTTCCCATTTGTATTGTGGAGCTTTGTGCTGCTCCATTATTGCTTGCCATTATAATATCTACTGCATAAGCGAATGGGTCAGCATAATTGACTTTTTCATATAATTTATCTATTTTCATTTGTTTCTTAATATTTTTTATTTAAAATTAGGGGAGCTTTTGACACTCCCCATTAATTAATAGAGTTTCTAATCGTTAAGATTACCCTTTGTTAGGTTTAACTTTAATTCCACCTAATTCAAGAGATACATAAAACCCTTCTGTTGCTGATGTTAATCCAGAGTTGTTTGTTCCTGTTAGAACCGGACCACAAGCTGCTGTCCAAGCTGCTGTCGTTAATCCTGGTGCAGGTAGCAAAGTAAATTCTGGAAGCTCGTTGGCATTAACAATAATTGGCACATCTAAGTAAAATTCATTGTTAAAGTTAGCTTGTATATTAGTGTAAGATGCAGCTGTACCAGTAATGTTATTTGCTGCAACATATTTGTAATTAACTAATTTTGAAAGTGGGTAAGTACCTACTTCATAACCATTATTAGTAATTTTAAGTACTGAACCCTCTACAAATCTTCTTAGAGCTTGATTATATTGTAATGGGGATGCTACAGTGAATTGCAAGTTGTCTAAAATTCTAATAGTAGAAAATGCAAAAGCATTAATACTATTTGGAAATTCTTTACTTTGCCAAGAACCATCTAATCCGGTATTTGAAAAGAAAGATTGAGCACCAACGACAGTTGATGGATTCCAAAAGATTGCACTTCTTACAGTACTTTCAATTCTCTCGAACTTTTTGCCATTACCAGCATTTACGGCTGTTAATTCCAGCCTGTTATCCATATAGGAAACGTTTGAATAATCCATTTAAGGACCTCCTAAAATAATTTATAATAATTTATTAAATAAGAAATTTTTTTAATTAAATCTACCACGACTTATATTTTTTGAAAAAGCATTAAAACTTGACATATCCGACATTGTATATTCCATTGCATCTGCTAAATCCATTTTTGTATTCACAGTTGTTGGATTTAAAATAGATTCTGGCAAAGGTTGATTAACATAGTCATCGTTTAAAGGATTATTTGTATAATCGCCCAAAGGACTATCTGAATAATCGTTCAAAGGACTATTCGAATAATCGCCCAAAGGAGTATTTGAATAATCGTTCATTCTTCTTACGATTTGATCTACATTATCAGCCATTGGGGAAACTACATTTATATATTTAGTAGTACCATCAGGCAATGTTACTGGCACAGAATCTCCAACACCAGAATTGATTTGGGATTTTGATATTACTGAATTTGATGAACTTGGCAAAAACAATGGAGTACCACCAATTTTTGTTACTGGTGCGTTAAGGTGGACATAAGCCATCTTTACGATTTTTTGCACACCAATTGCACCTGCAATATCTTTTCTATCATAACCCAATGCCACTCCAATACCTAATGCCCCAGTAGCTATATCAAATGCTGGTCCTGATGCGTTTATATTTGGAGTCCCATCGGCTTTGTAACCACCGACTGCTTGAATTACTGACGGCAAAGCTTCTACTAATGCCACAGCACCTGCTACAAGTAAGACATCTTTTAATGCTTTACCTGTAATATTCTTTTTTATATTATTTATGCTAAAATTAGCCATAATATTACCTCTTAATTATTAATATTGTTATTTTCTTTATTCATTATTAAATGTGTGCCGACACCTGCTCCAATTCCAATAACTGTAGATGCAATCCAACCAGTTTTGAAGAAGAATCTACTCGCCACCATTGTACCACCACCAACGGCAATTGGCACTATCATTTTTTTGTTATCTTTTACAGTAATTGATGAGTTTGTATTACCTGTGTTTGTAATTCCAGTATTACCATTATTGCTACCACCACTTGTTTTTTCGTTCACTAAAGAATTGATTTTATCTAAACCAATACTTTGTGCTTTTTTTGACAAATCTTCTACTTTGAAGCCTTTGAGTACGTCTAATGATTCGAGCAAATTGCCGTCATTTAGTCTATAGTTTTTCATTACTTACCTTATAATTTAATAAAATTTATTAGCATTCTTCACAATCCTCATATACTTCTGGATCTAACTTTTGCTCAAATCCACCATAAATGATTTTTTCGGTTTTCTCTACTACTCTTGGCATTTTGTTTTTTTCGCAATCATTACATTCAACATCTTCTTTAGTTCTTTCGTTATACAATAGTTTACAATTTGTTGAATCTATCATATAGTATTTTTCTTTGTATTTAGCAACCCAACCCTCTTTGGTTTCTACTGCCATTAACTGCATTTTTTCGTTATTTACATTACCAATAAAATAGTATTTACCATTTTCGTAAGTTACGCAGTTAGGAATTGTTGTTCTTATTTTTTCAGATGAGTAAGAACTTGTGCCAGTATTTGAATTAGAATTATTGCTTGTATTTCCAAAATCTTTCCCACCAGTTGAAGTAGTACTACTGTTGTTTTGGCTATTACTTTTTTGATTTTCTAAGTTTCTAATTCTTCTTTCTAACTCGTCAGCTCTCATTTTTTCGGATTGATAACTTTTTTCTAATTCATATTTAATATTGCT
>JBDNHS010000639.1:0-5126 GCA_041688685.1 Kapaibacterium sp. (SeqCode) | reverse complement strand
CAAATGGAATTACATTAATATTTGTGTTGTCATAGTTTTTGAAAATTGTGTCTTTTGGCATCAAGTCCAGAGTCTTATTTCTCATTATAAATAAATCATTCTCAAAATCAGTCATATCTCTTACTATACTTTCTTTTTTGACATTGTCTTTATTTACAGTTTCTTTATTTATATTTTCTTTATTTGTATTTTTTTTACTTGCTTCAATTTCTTGGCTTTCATTCTGAAAACGTGTAGTATGAATTATTTTTGGCGAATTATCATTACTATAGAATACATTAATAAATTGATTTTTGTCTTTTGAATAATAAGAAAAATACCCCCCAACTTTACTTTTATCGCCTTTATAATTTTCTTGAAATATTTCCGAGCCATACCAAGATGAAATCTCAGTATTAAACAACATTTTTCCTTCTTCTATAATTTTATCATTAGTTTCAATGGCAGTTTTTTTGTCCAGAGAATACATATTATTATTAAAAAATGGGATTAATGTAAGTATAATTATCAATGTAGTTTTTTTGATTTTATTCAAATTAAAATTAGTTATCATTTTATTTCCTTAATATTTAGTTAATTAATTATCAAATTGCAAAATACGTAAATTTATAAGACAAATTATCTTCTAATAAATTTGAATTATATAATATTTTATTCTAATTTTAACAATAAATTACCTTCATATAAATGTTTAGTTACATTAAATACATTAACTTAGTATTATTGTAATAATTATTCGTAATTTTGTGTTCTAAATATACTTAAATTTTATAATTGATATGCGTTTATTAAATAAAGAAAAACTTACTAAAATAGAATCAGTTGCTGTAATTACAATGGGTTGTGCCAAAAACCTTGTAGATTCAGAAAGATTTTCGGGATTATTGAAGGCAAATGGCTTCAATATGATTGACAATCCAGCAAATGCAGATGCACTTATTATTAATACTTGTGGGTTCATCAAAGCAGCAAAAGAAGAAAATATCCAAGTAATTATGGAGGCTGCTGACCTTAGAAGAAGAAGAAAATACAAAAAATTAATAGTTACCGGATGCTTAGCAGAAAGGTATAACACAGAATTAAGAACCCAAATCAAAAATGTAGATTACTTTTTAGGTGTTAATTCTGACGAAAAAATCCTTAAAATCCTTAAAAATGATGAAAAGTACGAATTGATTGGTGATAGAATGATGTTTACACCAAAACATTATGCTTATCTAAAAATCTCTGAAGGCTGTAATCAAAAATGTACTTTTTGTGCAATTCCATTAATGAGAGGAAAGCACCTTTCGGAGCCAGTCGAAAAATTATTAAAAGAAGCTCAAAGATTAGCAGAAAATGGAACAAAAGAATTAGTATTAATCGCTCAAGATTCTACCTATTACGGTAAAGATTTATATGGCAAAAGAATATTACAATCACTTTTGGAACAATTAAGCGATATCAAAGGAATTGAATGGATAAGATTAATGTATGCTTACCCACGTTCTTTCCCGCTTGAGGTATTAGAGACGATGGCTGAAAGGTCAAATATTTGCAACTATATTGATATTCCGTTGCAACACGCTTCAAATAAAGTGCTTAAATCAATGAGAAGAGGTGTTACAAGAGATGACACTGAAGAATTAATTTCAAATATTAGAACTGCGATGCCAAATGTTGCTATTAGGTCAACATTTATTGTAGGGTATCCAAATGAAACCGAAGAAGATGTTGATGAACTTTGTGATTTCTTGATTAAAAATGAATTAGATAGAGTTGGCGTATTTACTTATTCTCACGAAGAAGGTACTGGAGCATATAATTTGGGTGATCCAATTCCTCAAAGTGTAAAAGATGCTCGTAGAGAAAAAGTAATGCTTACACAACAAAAAATATCTCTAAAAAAGAATAAAGAAAAAATTGGTAATACTTATAAAGTAATAATTGAAGAAAATCATAATGGTAAATACGTTGGTAGAACCGAATTTGATGCACCTGATGTAGATAATACAGTTACTTTCAATACAGATGAAAAATTAGACTTGGGAACATTTGTAAATGTAAAAATTACTGGAGCCGAAGAATATGAAATATTTGGCGAATTAGTTTAAATCCAATTTAGACATACTAATAGAAAAAAGGGAATAATTTTAAAAATTATTCCCTTTTTTTACATTTTTTTTGTGTTGATAATCTTATTTTGCAATAATAACAATCTCTGTTCTTCGGTTCAATTTCCTACCAAATTCTGTCAGATTTGAAGCTATTGGTCTTCTTTTGCCAAAACCTTGCGTTTTGATTCTATTTTCTTTTAGTCCATTATTAACTAAGTATTTTTTTACACTTTCTGCCCTTTGCAATGATAGTCTATCATTTACAGCATCTGAACCAATTCCGTCAGTATGCCCTTCTATCATAACAACAACATTAGTTCTGTTAGTCATAAATTCAGTCAAAACTTCAAGTTCTTGGACTTTTTGTGGCAATTCTGCTTTTCCAGTAGGATATAGCATATTTTCGATTATTAATTTACGACCTAATTCTACTATCGGAATAGTCTTTTTAGTAAGTATTTGTTTTATTTCGTTAATTATAGTAATATCAATAGAATCAGGAATCGCTGGTTTATCAGTTCTATATTTTAAGGCATATAAATTAGTTAGTTGGGCCGAAAGGTTATTCATAATAATCGATATTGGATAATCCATATCATAAACATATCCACGTGTTTTAGAAGCTATATTCTCATAATCTTTTAATTTGTCAGGTACAATTCCAAAAACTCTCATTTCATTATCATTCAAATACTTAATAATTGTTTCTGTATTAAACTTTGTCGAACCAGCACCAGTTTCACCAGCCTGATGATACGGAGCGTCCGTTACTAATACAACAACTTTATTCGCTGAAGGTCTATATTTTATTTGTTTTGTAGAAGTTACTAAAGCTTCAAGTGCATTTTCTTTAATATCACCGCCACCAAAAGCTCTTACACTATTTAACCAACCCAAAAACTCTGTAACATCACTTGACGGTTGATAAACTCTATCAATCCCATCAGAAAATAAAATTAATGAAAAGGTATAGTCAATGCCATTATTTTTTAGGTAAGTTGACAAATTATAAATTTTGCCTTTAATTGCATCAATGTAAGGTTGCATTGAGCCAGTTATATCAATAGCAAAACAAAAATCAATTGGTACTCTTTCTTTTGAAGATAATCTTTCAATAGAAATAACCTTTCTTTCAAGTCCGTTTTCTAATACAAATAATTTGTCAGCATAAAGAGTATCAAGTGGCTCTCCGGCTGTATTAAATGCTTCTACTATTATTTTTATAACTGGGTAATTTGAAATATCAACATTTCTTAATGTTAATTTAATTTCTTTAAGTTTTGATTCAACTTTGGCTTGTTCTAATAGATTTCTTCTAGCCCTTGCAGAATCTTCTGGTGTATCTACTTTATTATTATCAGATAATGCAATATTATATGAAAATAGTATTAGTATTAAAATGATTATTTGTTTAAATGAATTCAATTTTTTTCTTTTCAATTTTTGTCAAACATAAAAAAACCCTCATAAGAGGGTTCGTAATATTTATAAGAATTTAAATGCTTCCCCAATCATTTATTTCTTTTATAATATTTCATAATATTAAATATTATAAAGTAATTCTAAATACTGGTGAAATCATAAAGAAACTACCTAATTCATAGGGTCTTCTGCCTCTCAATGGAGTTGTATATTTTGCTTCTAATAAGAACCAATTGCCTAATAATGGAATAAATCCTTTGGCTAATAAGTGTTGATTAGAGTATTGCAATGATGCACCAAATGGATAAACAGATTGATTACGATAATCTATTTTCGCATAAATCCAATCTCCAAACTCAGAATTTTTAAAAGTACTTAAACCTCTCACGCCTTGATTAGTCAAAAAGTCTTGTTGTAGCGAATCACTTCTATACCATGCATATTGTCTTACATCTGCATAACTCACACCAAAGTCAAATCTAAAGAAATTTTCTGGATTACCTTCGTCCAACCACCAGTTGTAAAACATAGTGAATTGTCCAGTGGCTCTCAATAAATATGATGTAGAGCTTATATCATTACTTGTTCTACCGTCGTTAGGGTCATTTCTATTTAACCAATCTACGCCAGTAACACCTCTATTTGTATTTTCAGATGAACCAAAAGTTGCTCTGTCAAAATTTTGTTCTGTTAAATCATTCAAAGGAAGTTCTGCATTTAGACTAATACCTGCTGCAGGCATAAATGGCATATTAATTTCAACACCAGCTTTAAGTCTTCCACCAGGGTTAGTATTTAATGTTCTTTCTGGTAACCAGCCAAATAATCCACCGTCATTAGCTAAGCCCGAATTGATTTTGTAAACACCACCAAGATAAAGATTTACTAAATAAGGGATTGATGTTCTAGTTTTAGTATCATTATTGATATATAATGGTCTTCTCAAAAACAACTTGCTTTCGCCCGCTGTATAATATTGATAACCAACTTCATCATTACCTACTCTATTTGTTAACCAAAATCCAGTTTCACCGATTTTTACATTTTGTTCGAATAATGAAATCACAAAAGCTTGATTTTTGTCAGTTGGTTTCATATAGTCCTGAATAGCACTTGCTTGTGAAGGCTTGACCGGTAAATCCGCAGGGATTTCAACGAAACAATAATTTCTCGTAACATCAAACTCTTTACCAGTAGTATCTGCATTATTTCTTCTAACTGACTTTAATGTTTTGTCATAAGGTTCTTCACCAGATATATATGATGTAAGAGTAGACAAATCTTTCTCAATTACAGAAGATTTCATTGATACTGTACCACAAGTGATTAACAATATCTCAAATGGATCTTTTACAGATTTTCTTGGTGCAGCCAATACTTCAATTTCTTGCATATTTAATTGATTTTTCGGATAACCCAAAAGCTCAAATGACTTGTATAACTGAATTTGTAAATCTGCTTCACAAATTTTCCAGCGAGGAAAAAGTTTTCTCAAATCTGAATCAATAGTTGTTAATGAATCTAACAATTCTCTATCAGTTTGTGAAAATGTTTTAACAGGCATTAAAAACAATGTTAAAAATAAAATTAAAATAATTTTTTTCATTT
>JBDNHS010000084.1:0-2442 GCA_041688685.1 Kapaibacterium sp. (SeqCode) | reverse complement strand
TTGGTAAATTTCTTTTGATAGACTAATATATTTTTCATTAAATTTACTAAACATATCTTTGAATGTTTGGTCTATGGGTTTGGATTCTTCGAGATATTTAAGAAAGTTTGCATGAGAGCAGGTAATAATATCAACAGTATTTGCCATTTTATTCTTTTAATTATTAATATTCTTTTATTTTTAAATATTTATTAATAAAATCAATTTTTTTGATATAATAAACTCCCAATATTATACAACAATTTGTGAATATTTAGCCTATTTAATATATTGTATATGGATTAATAATTCTCTCATTATCGATATTATATATGTTTGTTTGGGTAATATCATTATAATATTGAATAGGGATGATATAATCAGTATAGGCATCGTCTAATGGTTGAATATCCCATGGATTAGAAAATGCAGGTTTTGCTGTAATTGGTAAATCATTTGTGTTATACGCTTGTGGTTTTTTTGTGGGAGTAGTTTTTACAGGAACACAATATTTGTTATCATCGGAATTTATGGTAGAATAATAATTAGCCATGTATTGAGCAGTATCCGATTCAATATTATTGCCAAATAAATCATAATAATAATTTTTTTGATTATTAGATTTTAGAAATCCGATATTTGCACAATCCAAATCATAAAAATTCTTTTCATTTGTATCTAAATTTTTTAATATTCTATTGTATTCGTTATTGTTAAGAATATTGTATTTTACATCTTCTAATTCTTCTGGTGTATGAATATAGTCATCAGTTAATGTATTTAATTTATTTTTACAATTTCCCATTATAATTTTTGTAATATTTTGAATATCATTATCAGATACATTATATATTTGAAATTTATTTTTAAGAATTTTAAGTTCATCATCAGTAAAAATAAATCTTTTTTCGTCAATTAACTTATTAATTAATCTTTGATATTCAGGTTCTCTTTTTATAATGTGTATTTTATCAATATCAAAATTTTCTAAATTACAAATTTTACTAGATTGATTAATTTTATAATCGTATGACTGTATCCAAGTAAAAATAACTATTATTGCAAGTATTAATATTAAAGTTATAAATAAATTTGTCATTATATAATTAAAAGATTAAAAAAATATAAAATATAAAATATAAAATATACTAAACAAACATATTTTTCCAAACTTCGGAACCAGAGTTTTTTCTTCTATTTTTAAATTTTTCAAAAGCAATTTTTACATCATTTTTTGTAATTATTCTAAAATCACATGGATGTGCGCAAACTACTCTTCTAGAATGGGTATATTTAATATCTTGAATAAATGTATCAATATCTCCTCCAAAAAATTTAAAATGTAATATATTTTTTTCAAAAAACTCTTCCAAATTAGAATTTTGGTCAAGTTTCCAATTTAATTTATTAATTTTATTAACAAATATATTAAGTAATTCATCATGTGTATAATCTGTTATTTTAAATCTAAAAGGAAATCTTCTAGTTAATCCAGGATTTGATGCAAAGAAATAATTTTCTAATTCGTCAGGATAACCGGCAATAATACATACAAATTTCTTTTTGTTATCGGATAAATTTTGATTTAATATGTCTAAACATTCTTTAGCATATATATCTTTTTTTGAACCACCTAATGAATATGCCTCATCAATAAATAATACTCCGCCTAATGCAGAATTGATTACTTGTTGAGTTTTTTGACCTGTTTGTCCCAAATATTGACCTATCATATCTGTACGTCTAGCATAAACTACTTTATTATTATCCAATATTCCCATTGCACCCAATAATTTTGAAATTATTTTTGCCAATTTAGTTTTTCCACAACCTGGAGAACCCTCTAATGTCATATGAAGCATATTATTATTAGATTTTTCAAATTCCATTAAGTAATAAAGTACCATATCTATTATTTCACTTTTTATACTATTTAAACCTATCATTTTTTTTAATTTAATCAAGTGTCCTCTCATTTTATAAACTTTTTCTAAATTAATTGTGAAATAAACTTCACCAATTTTGTATAATTCCATAATATTTTCATTCATGTCAATATTTTCTTTGTCTGTAGTTTTATCAGTTTGTTTTTCTTCAATTGGGGCTGACATTGATAATACATTTTTTACACTTTTATTATTTATAATAATATTTGTAGTAGGAGTAATTGGAATTCCCAAATTTTTCATTATCGATTCCATTATTTTATATTCTTCACTATTAAATTCGTCATTGTTATCATCATTGTTATCATCATTATTATCATTATTATTATTATCATCATTATCATCATTATTATAATCAAAAGCGTCCATTTTATTAATATTAGCTTTATTTTGAGATTTTTCTAAGGCCTTGAAATTTTGTTCATAGTAATTTCCAATTGTTATTAAATTATCAATTGATAGTATATTATCTTTGTGTAGAATTTCATTTAAGGAAACTATTTTTATACAAGTAAAT
>JBDNHS010000083.1:0-4998 GCA_041688685.1 Kapaibacterium sp. (SeqCode) | reverse complement strand
TTTGATATTTTGGATTATTTGAAAGAGTTTGAAGAAGAAGGAAATGGAGAAGAAGAAGTTGAAGATTTAGATTTAGATTTAGATTTGTTTGATGAAGAAGAAATTGATGAAGTGGAGGTTTTTGAGGAGGAGGATTTTGAGGAGGAGGAGACCCCACCCCGTGAAAACGAATTTTCACGAACCCGACCCGAGGCAGGTTTTTAAGTGGAAGAAATAGGTTAAAGGGTGTAATTGAGTGCAAAGAAGCACACCCTTAATCCAGCAAATTTAGGATTAGGGGGGGATAAGAAAACAAGAGACCATATTAATTAACATATTTTTTTAAATAATAATAACAATATTTGCATATTAAAAAGTGTCAAAATATATTAGTGTAAGACAGAAAATAAAGAGACCACCCCGTCAGACTGCGTCTGCCACCCCTCCATAAAGGGGAATTTAAGAAAAAAGTTAAAAAAGAGGGTAATTGAGTGCAGGATTTGGGGAGGAGAAAAGAGAATATCTATTTTTATTTGGTAATATTTAAAAGGTATTATTAAATAAATGGTTTTGAGACCCCACCCCGTGAAAATGAATTTTCACGAACCCACCCCGAGGCAGGTTTTTAAGAGGAAGAAATAGGTTAAAGGGTGTAATTGAGTGCAGGATTTGGGGAGGAGAATTCAACCTTAAACACGAAAATTTAAGATTTAGCAGGAAATTTAAGATGAGGAAGACGACCCGCCGGTCGTCTCTACAATTATAAAAACAACATTATATTCTTGGTTATTAGAAAACTTATTAGAAAACTTATTAAAAAATATTATGTTAAATTATATAATTTGTTATATTGTAAATTGAAATTAATTGAATTTAAAATATAATTTTATTAAAAGCACTTTTATAGAAATTTATAAAGTTTATAATAATCAACTTTTATTCATAAGGGAATTTAAATGGCACAATCTCACCCACCTGGCCTCTATGTACTATTTGTAACTGAAATGTGGGAGCGTTTTAGTTATTATGGTATGAGAGCAATATTTGTATTATTTTTAGTAAAAGCTTTAATGTACGATAAAGCTCTTGCTAGTGATATTTACGGAAGTTATACCGGTTTAGTTTACCTAACTCCACTTATTGGTGGTTATATGGCAGATAGATACTGGGGCAACCGTAAATCCATCATTATTGGTGGTGTAATGATGGCAATAGGTCAGTTTTTTATGTTTTTAGCTGGTTCATTTTTTGAAAATTTAGACTTAGCAAGATTATTAATGATGGTAGGTTTGGCTTCACTAATTTTTGGTAATGGATTTTTCAAACCAAATATTTCCACAATGGTGGGGCAACTATATTCACCTGGTGACAAAAGAATTGATTCTGCTTTTACTATTTTTTATATGGGTATAAACTTAGGTGCATTTATGTCTCCACTTGTTGCAGGTGGATTAGGTGATACCGGTAATCCAGCAGATTTTAAGTGGGGATTTTTAGCTGCTTGTGTTGGGATGTGTGTTAGTACTTTAATTTTTATTTGGCTTAAAGACCATTATATTGTTACTCCAGAAGGTAAACCTGTTGGTTTAGCACCCAAAAAAATTGATAAATCTGAAAGTTTAGATATTCCAAGTGGATTCTCAAATCAACAAATTATTACTTGGGCTTCAGTTGCTTTAGGTTTGTTTGGTTTGTTTTATTATTTAGACCAAGGTTTAATAGGTTCATTTATATTCTCATTATCTATTGCTGCACCTGGGTTTATTATTTCTGATACAAGTTTGAGTAAAATAGAAAGTGAACGAATTTGGGTTATTTATATAGTTGCATTTTTCGTAATCTTTTTCTGGGCAGCATTCGAACAAGCTGGTGCGTCACTTACGTTTTTTGCAGAAGAGCAAACTAATAGAGACATTGGATTGCATATACCTAAATTAGTTTTAACACTTATTTATGTTGTGATAATTGCTTTATTAGGTTTCTTGGGGTTCAAAGCGAACAGTGGTCTTAAAAATGAACAGAAAGGTGTTAGAGAAATAATTTTAGCAATTATTTCATTAGCTGTAATTTATTTCGTTTATGCAACTACTCAAATTTCGAGTGAAGGTAGTCTGATGGAGACTATACCAGCGAGTTATTTCCAATCTGTTAATGCAATTGCTATTGTGATATTTGCTCCAATATTCTCAATCTTATGGACTTTCTTGGGACGAAGAAATATGGAACCAGCATCACCATTCAAACAATCTATTGGTCTATTTTTATTAGCATTAGGTTATTTGGTGATTGCTTTAGGTGTAAAAGGAATTGACCCTTCTACAAAAGTAAGTATGATGTGGTTATTAGGGCTTTATTTGATACATACATTTGGTGAATTATGTTTATCACCGATTGGCTTGTCAATGGTAAATAAACTTGCTCCAGTTAAGTTTGCTTCTCTGTTAATGGGTGTTTGGTTTTTATCAACTGCCGCTGCAAATAAATTTGCTGGAACATTAAGCTCATATTATCCTGAAACAATGGTAGTAGCTGAGGGTGTAATAGCGCAACAAAATCAAAAGAATATAGTATTAATTGATGCTGCCAAATTAAGTGAACCAGAAATATTTGGTGGTGTAAATTACGTAAGTATTGACGCCGTTTCTTTTGCTGGGGTTACTGATAAAGAAGTAAAAAAAGATATTGTAAATAATATTTTCAAAGGCTCAATAACTAAAGAAAAGAATTTTATGGGTATAAAAATAGATAGTTTGTATTCATTCTTTATGTTATTTGTTGGTATGGCTGGTATTTCATCTGTTATATTATTTGTATTATCCAAAAAATTAGTTAAGATGATGCACGGCGTGAAGTAAGTATTATAGTATGTATATTAGTAAATATATTCTTAACGAATTTAAAGGACAGGTCGTTTGACTTGTCCTTTTTTGTTTAATTAGGAATTTTGTCTGAACCTTACTATCTTGATTTTAGGATTTGCGTGATTACAAAAAATAGAAATAATTAAGAAAAGAGAGGGATTTTATTCTTTATTTAGCCAAAGCTAAAATATTTTCGATAATTGTAAAATACAAATGAAAAGTATTCGTTTAAACTTTCAATTGTAAACAAAAATAAAAAATGACCAATAATCTGAATATAAATAGTAACTTAAATAACTCACAAAAGTCTTCTTCTAAGATGGCTTGTAGTA
Source organism: Kapaibacterium sp. (SeqCode) (assembly GCA_041688685.1). Lineage (GTDB taxonomy): Bacteria > Bacteroidota > Ignavibacteria > Kapaibacteriales > UBA2268 > JBDNHS01. Next base: position 1,826 of record JBDNHS010000083.1, on the reverse strand, counting down.
GTGTTATGCATAGACACAGTTACAAATTATATCAGAGAGTTATTTTATAGATACTTTACAAGAAGTATATAGAAATTAAAATAAATTTAAAAGCATAAAAGCCTCTCTGATAAACTCAGAGAGGCTTTTTTTATTAATAATTACTTTTTTTAGGGGATATATGAAAAATATACATAAATGTTATAGAGAAAATCAAAATACAAACGAGAAGTTACATTGTAAACATCAAATATATATGGATAGGACTATAATGATGGATACAAATATATTTTGTTACAGTTTTTTTACAGGTAATTTTTTAATAATTGTTTTTTTGAATTTTTTGATATAAATAATAAAATGAATATAAATATTAGTTTTTTTGAAAAGTATAATAATTTACTGACTAAAGTAGCATTTTTTAATATTTTTGTTTTGTGGGGTTCAACTTTCATAGCTGTTGCTTATGCCCTAAAAGGATTCCCACCATTTATCTTGACTGGATTGAGATTTTTAATTGCTGGTTCGATATTGATGACAATTATGTTATACAAAAAAGAATATCCAAATTCTTTGAATAATTGGCTAAAAAATCTGGTACCAGCTGCATTTATATTGACCGGAGGCACAGGGCTTGTTGCCTGGAGTGAACAATATGTAAGTTCCACCGAAGCTGCAATAGCTATTGCTACTGGTCCATTTTGGGTACTTATCTTTGACAAGAAGAATTGGTCGTATTATTACACAAATAAAGTAATAATTTTAGGTTTGATAGTTGGTTTTATAGGTTTAATTTTGTTTTTAAATGGCAGTTTTGGATCTGTTCATAACTCAACTGAGAACTTTTCAGATGGTTCAGAAAGGATAATTGCATTCGTAGTATTGGGTATTAGTTCTATTTTTTGGGTAGTCGGCTCATTATATTCCAAAAACAAACCTTCTTCTCAAAGTACACTAATGAACATTTCTCAACAACTATTATTAGCTGGAGTAATAAATTTATCCATTGCTTCAATTAGTTCAGAATGGGCAACTTGGGATATAAACAATATTCCAATTATTTCCTACTTGGGCTTAATTTTCCTAATATTTTTTGGCTCTTTATTGACATATTTTTCGTATATATGGTTGTTATCATTCAAATCAGCAGCGACTGTAAGTATTCACACATATATTAATCCAATTGTAGCTGTATTTTTAGGGATTTTTATATCCAATGAAATAATAACTCAAAATCAAGTTTTTGGTTTGATAATAATTTTAACTGGAGTATTGCTTACTAACTTTAACAACTACAAAACAATCATTAATAAAACTATTTACATAAATTATAAGAAAATAGTAAGATATAAATTTTACAGATATAGTAAATTTAACATAAGAAGATTTTATCTCAATTATTTGGGTCAACTTTTAGTAATTAAATATTTGCAAAGATTATTTTATCCAAGTAGATACCACATATAAATATAAATAAATCATTGTTCAAATATAAGAACAAGGGTTGCAACCCCTTGTTCTTATATTTACGTTACTCTACCATAATCTTGGCGGTTTTGGAGTTGTTACCGTGCTGGATTTTAAGTAAATATGTTCCTTTGGGTTGGTTGGAGGTGTCCCAAATTAGATTTCCACTATAATTATTTAACTTCTCCAAACGGATATTATCATTTGAATGGATTTTATTACCCATAATATCATAAATTCCAATATTTTCTAAATTAATGTCAATATCACGACCCCAATATATTTTAGTTGTTATTATATTAGTCGACGGATTAGGAAAAGGTGGCATAGTATAAAGATAGTTTATATCTTCGATATTTTCTACACTTGAAATTAACTTA
>JBDNHS010000638.1:0-2478 GCA_041688685.1 Kapaibacterium sp. (SeqCode) | reverse complement strand
TTTATCACGGTCAAGAAGCTTGGCAAGTAGTTGTTGATGGATATAATTCTGAGAAGGGAATTTGGTTTTTGGGTGGTGCTGCTTTTACTCCAATACCATATAAAGTTGCCACTTTGGCTGCTGGTGCTACCAAAATGGATTTAACTATGTTTACAATAGTATCATTTTTGGGTAGAGGTGCTCGCTTCTTTTTAGTTGCTACATTTATTTATATTTTGGGACCTAAGGTCAAGGTTTATATTGACAAATATTTTGAATTGATTACAATGGGATTATTATTTTTATTGATAATTGGATTTGTTGTCATTAAATATGTCTTTGCAAAATAACAATTATGTAACAAGCTTAATAACCATCATCTTTTTAATTATACAAAAATAAAGACTAATGAGCATAGTATCATCAAATTATATTCAGTTACATACTATAAGATATAAAATAAATAAACAAAGCGAGACTAAAAAAGAGGAATTTGAATATTTATTACTAAAAAGAAACAACCTAACTAAAATTTATCCTAATATATGGCAAGTAATTACAGGTACAATTGAAAAAAATGAAACAGCAATTCAAACTGCAATCAGAGAAATGAAAGAAGAAACTGGCTTAGTACCACTTAAATTTTGGATTTTGCCTTACTTAGCTAAATTCTATGAAAGATACTCTGACAGTGTGCAATTGTCCCCTACTTTTATTGCGTTAGTTGCAGATGACAAAGTTACTTTATCAACAGAACATGTGGAATATTCTTGGTTAAATCAGATTGATTGTATCAATTTACTTACTCTGGCAAGTCATAAAGAAGCAACAGAACTAATTCCAGATTTTATGGCAAACTCTCATAATTTACAACATTTTCAAATAGATTTATCTAAATATTGATCTATTTTATTAATCTGTTATATTACTATATTATTTTATCTATTCTAATATCTAAATCCACAAATTATGAGTATAAGTGAAATAAAAATACCAAATATTGCTGAAAATGTAATAGCTGTAGTTGTAACTTATAATAGATTAGAATTATTAAAAGACTTAGTTAATTCACTCAGAAATCAAACTCTTAAACCTAAATATATTTTAATTGTTAATAATGGGTCAACTGATGATACATTAAATTGGCTTAATTCTCAAAGTGATTTAATAATTATTAATCAAGATAATGTTGGGTCTTCTGGTGGTCAATTTACTAGTATCAAAAATGCTTTAAACTATGATTGTGATTGGATTTGGGTAATGGATGATGATATTATTCACAATATTAATACTTTGGAGCATTTGCTAAAATTTGCAAATAAAGAATGCGTTTTGACCACTCTCCGATATGATAATAAAAATAATGTTTTTCTGAATGATACAATTAGTTATAATTTAACAAATCCACTCAAAAGCTTTTGGAAAAAGATCATTGATAATAAAATAATTGATAATTCTAATGAGTTAATCCCAGCAGTTGGAATTACTTTCGAGGGACCTTTGATTCACAAAAATATAATTCAAAAAGTCGGATTGCCTATTTTTGATTTTTTCATTTATGGAGATTACACCGAATACTTTATTAGAATTAGTAAATTTAATTACCCAATTTATATTGTCAAAAGTGCTATAACTAATAGAAGATTGGATTATATTTTAGATGAAAAAAATGAAAATGATAAGTTTATTTTTAATTGGAAGCATTATTATATAATTCGTAATTCAATTATAATCAATAAATTACACGGTTCTTTTTTGGTTAGATTATTTCGTCCAATAAATTATCTGATTATATGGTATTTTAGAGCTGATAATTCAAATTCCAGAAAAACAGTTGTGAAAGCATTTTTCGATGGTATAAAGTACAAACTACACAAAAACAACTTATAAGTTATTTGACTTTTCAGACAAAGCCAACTGTCCGCAAGCAGCATCAATATCTGACCCAAACGTATCTCTAACTGTTACTGTTCCGCCATATTTTCTGATATTTTTGACAAACTCAGTAATTCCATCTTTGTCTGTTGGTTTTAATTCTGCTGAATATCCAACTGGATTGGTAAAAGATATATCATTATAAGGTATTAAATTTATTCTTGATGGTAATCTCTTTGAAATTTTGGCAAGACGTTTTGCATCTATTTCTGTATCATTCAAGCCCGCAAATGGAATATATTCATAAGTTATTGGTAATTTTGATTTATGAAAATAATATTCAATTGCTTCCATAATTTTATTCAAATTATTAGATTTATTAATTGGAATAATTTTATCTCTCACGCCATTTGTAGTCGAGTGTAATGATAATGCTAATTTCACACCCAAATTTTCATCAGCTAATTTAAACATTTTCGGTACCACGCCAGAAGTCGAAACTGTGATTCTTTTCGGTCTAATTATATCTATTTTGTCATTAGTTAATATTCGAATACTTTCTACAACATTTTTATAATTAAGTAATGGCTCTCCCATTCCCATAAACACTATATTTGTGATTTT
>JBDNHS010000082.1:0-5421 GCA_041688685.1 Kapaibacterium sp. (SeqCode) | reverse complement strand
TCCAAGAGGATTAATTACTATTCTACTTTTTTTATCCATACCTAAGAGTCAATAACTATTTTTAGCAAATAAATCCTTAATTATTCAAGTAATAATTTTAACTGCATTATTTATGATGGTAGGTCTTATGTCTTACACAAAAAATACTGAAATAATCGACGAAAAAAAAGAGATTAATTTAAATTAATCCCTTTTTTTATCCTATTTTCTTATTTAACTATAAAGTGATTTATATAATTAAAGTTCTCTTTTGCTGTCAGGATTTAATCTGAAAGTTAATTTACCATCTTGTATTTCTCTCATAGCCAAAAAAGTAGGTTTTGGTAATTTATCAAATTCTTTACTAATAGTTAATTGGTCATAATTGATCAGATCAGAATCATCTGCAGTCGGTATTACGTCTGCCATACGAGTGTTCAATTCATATTTAATATCATCATTAATTTGTCTTGATCTAAATCCCATAGCTACGATTGACTGATAAATAGAGCCCTTAGCCGATTCACTCATTCTTATTTTGATTGGATTTACTATGTATTTTTCCACAAATTACCTTGCTTTTATAAGATGTATAATAATAAACTTTTTACAGACTACAAATATAACTAAAATAAAGTATTTTTACAAATATTTTGATAACTAAAAAGATGGCTCAATTATATCAATCAAATTAATTTATTAAAAAAAAACATTTAAATTTGATAAATTTTCTAAAAAATAAGTTCTTTTGTATTTTTTTTTTTAAATTAAAAGTTATTATTTGGCTCAAATTAAAAATTAATTATTAATATTGAAATTGTAATTTTGAATATGTCAAATATTATAATTTTATATTAAATTTATTTATTACACTTGTTAGTTATTCATAATCTACTATGACTAAATTATATTATTCAATAAAAGAAATTAGTGATTTAGTTGATGAAGAGCAACATATTTTAAGATATTGGGAAAAAGAATTTACAATTCTCAAACCCAAAAAAAATAAAGCTGGAAATCGTACCTATACCCACAAAGATTTGCTAATTATACTTAAAATCAAAAGTATGATCAGAGAAGAACACCTTTCTCTTAAAGAAGCCAAAGAGAAATTCAAATCTATTAAAATAAATGATTTGCTCGAAGAATCTGATGAAACAAGTAAATTAATAGATGTTAAAGATTCCAAAAATAATTTTGATACTGAATCAGTTGAAGAAACTGAAATAAATAAAATAGAATTAGTAATTTTAAAAGAGGATGAAAAAAGAGTATTTGAAAAAGAAGAGATAGAAATAGAGGTTGAAAATTTAGATAAACATCTAATTACTGAAGAAATAAAAGTAGAAAATTATATTAATATTAATGATGAAATTATTGAATTAGAAAAAAATGAAGATACAATTGATTTTAGTTTTGATAAAAAAATAATACTAAAAAATCATCTTTTCGAAGACTATGAAGAATTTTCTGTATTTGATGCAGATAAATATAATGAAATCAAAAACTCAAAAAGTCAAAAAGAAAAAGAAGACCAAAATAAAGTAGTCGATTTCAATTATGAACAAAATGAAAATAACTTAAAAAACAATATTGATGAAGATGGAATAGTTCTGAGTTATGATTCATTAAAAAGTTTAATTTTTATTTTGAAAGAAATAAAACAATTAATAATAAAATAATTTACTCATTATCAAGATTTATTTGCATTATTGTAATATAATATATAGCATTAATCTTAATATTTGAAACATATAAAACTATATATCGTAACTATTCTTAGGATTAGACTAGTATTATATTTAAATTGATTTACTTGTGAAACATTTAATCAAATGAACCTTATTTTATGTTCATTTTTAAAAATATTGATTTTAAAAACTAATTAAATTAATTTGATTAGTAATAAATAGGAATTAATTATTTAATAATTTAGAGGCGTTATGAAAAAAAGTAAAAATATATTAATGGTAATTATGGCATTCATTGCAATAAATACTATTTTGATTGCTGCTGGACCGAAATATAATTACGAAATGAAAACCATTGGCAACCATGAAGACGAGGTTTTGGGTGTCTTTGTTAATGAAGATGACACCAAAGTAGCGACTTGTTCGCTTGATGAAACGATTAAATTATGGAGCATTCCAGATGGTAAATTGCTAAAGACCTTTAAAGGACATTTAGGCACAGTTAATAATCTTTCATTCTCAGGTAATGATAAATATATAGCAAGTGGATCTTCTGACCACACAGTTAGAATTTGGGACGTAGAGACAGGTGAACAAATAAAAGTTTTAAAAGGACATACTGACCAAGTAATTGGTGTATATTTTAGTCAAGATGATAATAGTACGTTTATTGCAAGTACATCTTTTGACAAAACTGTAAAATTATGGGATTTCAAACTTGGCACTGAAATCAAAACTTTAAGAGACCACACTATGCCCACTAATAATGTTGCATATAGTTATGATGGTAAATTCTTAGCTTCTTGTAGTGATGATAAAACGATAAAAATATGGTCAACTGATATAACAACTAAAGATCCACTTCAAACTCTTTTGGGACACGAAGCACCAGTACTAACTGTTTTATTTAGTTTTGATAGTAAAAAATTGGTTTCAACTGACCAAGATGGATTTGTCAAAGTATGGGCTATGCCTTCAGGACAATTATTAAGAACTATAAAAGCACACGATGATTTAATTCAAGATGTTTCGTTTGCTGAAGATAACAGAACAATTGTTACGGGTAGTTTAGATCAAAAAGTAAAATTATGGGATATTGAAACTGGTAAAGAACTTTATGCATTTAATACAAAAGTTGATATTTGGTCAGTTGATTTGATTAGTGATGCAAGTATTATTGTACTTGGTTGTAATGATGGTTCTGTTAGATTTTTAGTTAATAATACTGGAAAAACTAAAAAATAATTTGTTTAATTCAAATTATAAATCAAAAATATTCCTAAAAATAAAAATTAACTTAAAAAATATATAAAATAATATATATTACATGTATGTTATTACAAAAATAGAGGTAAAAATGAAATTAAAGAACTTTAAAAAAAATAATCAATACAACAAATTCTTTTTGTACTTATTTGTGTTTAGTTATATTACACTAAATACATATTCACAAGGGTTCGTAACTTCAGTTGTTTCTCTTACTGGAAGCGTTGTAAATGAAATTACAAAACAACCGGAAACAGTTTCAATTACTGTTTTTGACGACAACGGTGAAAAAGTTACAAGTACACGTTCTATAGGTAATGAAAAAGGTAGCTATTTTTTGACTGGATTAAAAACTGGTGAAAACTACACTGTAAGATTAAAAAAGAAAGATTTTCTAGATGAAGTATGGAAATTCTCTGTTGCAAAAGACGGAAAATATGTCGAAATGTCTCACGATTTTTTGATTAAACCCAAAGAAGTTGGTGTCCAAATTCCATTGGCTGTACCACCATTTGAATATAGTAAATCTAAATTAAGATTTGGTTCAGAATTTTTATTAGAAGATCTTAAAAACACCTTGATGTTAAATGATAATGTATCTTTCCAGATATTATGTTATCCTGATAATAATGATAACCCTACTGAAAATCAAAAAACTACAGATGAAAGAGCTGCAGCCTTACAAACTTATTTTGTAGCAAATGGTATAGCATCAAGTAGAATTACGGTTATGGGTTCTAAAAACACTGACCCTAAAAATCCACCTCCAACTGGTAAATCAGCTAAAGGTAAGAGATATATTGGTGCTTCTTATATAAAATTAACAAGTATTTAATTATTAGTTAAATTATACAAACATTTTTTTAAATTATGTCTGAAAAAGTATTACAAGTAAAAAGTGTAACAAAATCTTACGGTGAATACAAAGCAACAAATAATATAAGTTTTGATGTGCTCAAAGGTACTGTATTTGGATTATTAGGTCCAAATGGAGCTGGCAAGACTACGTTAATTAGACTTATTAATAATATTTATGTACCTGATGAAGGTGAAATATTAATATTTGGTGAAAAGTTAAATCCAAACCACCTCAATAAGATGGCATACCTGCCTGAAGAAAGAGGTTTGTATAAAAAATTAAAGGTTATTGATCAGTTAGTTTACTTTGGTAAATTAAAGGGAATGTCCACAAAAGATGCTTCTTTTAAAGCTAAAGAGTGGCTAATTAGATTGGAAGCTAATGAGTGGATTAATAAAAAAGTTCAGGAACTATCAAAGGGAATGCAACAAAAAATTCAATTTATTGCTGCTATTTTACATAATCCACAGTTTATTATTTTAGATGAGCCTTTTTCTGGGTTTGACCCAATTAATGCAGAAGTACTAAAATCTATTATACTTGACCTAAAAAATGAAGGTAAAACTATTATTTTATCTACACATTTGATGGAACAAGTTGAACAACTTTGTGATGAAATTGCTCTTATAAACAAAGGCAAGTTAGTATTATCCGGAAATGTTAGAGAAATCAAGCAAAAAAATAAATCTAATCTATATTCTCTTGAGTATGATGGTAATAATGAGTTTATCAATCAATTAAATGAAATTTCAATAATAAACAAATATAATAATAGAATTGATTTTAGTATAAATGAAAACATTGAAGTAAAATCATTAATTAATAAAATTAATAACCTCACAAATATTATTAAATTTGAACATTCCGAACCTAAATTAAATGACATTTTTATAAATGTTGTTAAAAACAGTAATATTTAATACCCTTTTTATTCAAGTTTTAATTTTATTTTTATATTTTATGAAAGAAAATAATAAATATAGCTCCAAAATATGGACAATAGTTACTCACGAATACTTTAGCAAAGTAAAGTCAAAAGGGTTTATCATTGGCACTTTTTTTGGTCCTTTGTTTTTTATTATTTTAATTGGTATTGTAGTAGTAATTAATATTATTTCTGTTGACGATACAAGTAAAAAGCTTGCTATTGTTGATAAAAATGATTTAGTTGCCTCTGAATTAATCAAATTAGATACTGCAAAATATTTCAAAATAGATAAATCACAAACTGAATTAAATAACTTAGTAATTAAAGGTAAAATAGACGGTTATGTAATTATCAATGATGATATCATTAATAAAAGTGAAGCTACAATTTATTCAAAAGGTGGTGGGGGAAGTGGTTTAGTTACCTCCTTAGAAAATAATCTTGAAGAGATAATCAGAAAACAAAGATTGTTGAATTCTGGTATAACACAAGATATAATTACTTTCATCGATAAGCCAACTATTGTTAATACGCAGAAAGTAACTGAAAAAGGTATCGAAAAAGACTATACCGAGGCTTTTGCATTTATAGGCTATCTGCTCGGATTTGCTATTTATATATTAATTTTTATTTATGGTAGTTTTGTTTCGAGAGCAGTAATTGAAGAAAAAGCTAATAGAATTGTTGAGATTATTATT
>JBDNHS010000081.1:0-3466 GCA_041688685.1 Kapaibacterium sp. (SeqCode) | reverse complement strand
TCATAAAAGATTGTGTATCCTGATTGTGCAACTATTATTTCATCATTTTTGATGAATTGAACTGATGAAAAGCCCTGCATCTCGTCAGTTTTATTAGTCCATACAGTGTCATTTGCCAAGTCCCCAGCATAAGACTGCACCTGTGAGCAAAAAAGAACTATCAGCAAAGCAAAGAAAAATATTTTGTGTTTCATAACCCTATCCTATAAACCCTTTAAAATAATAAAATTAAAATGTTACTCATACATTATACTTAAACGCAATATAATGAAATAAAGTTACATTTTTTGTGATATTTTTTTTGTAGGTACGCAATTGAATTGATTTATGCTTTAATATACTATCTGATTTATTCCTTTTCTCATTTATCAAATTAATTATGTTACATTAGGAAGACGACCCGCCGGTCGTCTCTACAATTGTAAATAATATTTATATGTAGATAATACAAAATATATATGTAATATATACGTGAATAGATTTTGTAGAAAAGAATATTAATGTTCATACTGCTTTCTATTGATTTGACTGCTATTAAAACTATAACAAAAACCGCAAATATTACCAATCTAAATTAATCCATGGAGGATTTATGTCCGTTTTACATAAAAACAAAGTTGTTCAATTAGAAAATACGACACATATTGTCGCAAAGTCATCGGAATTCAAAATTGAAAATGGATTTGAAAATTATTATCCTAATCAGTTGGAAAATGAGTCGGAAATTCATTATAAATTATTTATAAATTTTTTGGAGGAAAGGAATTTTAATAAATTGTCTGAAATGATTAAAATTAATATTAATAAAAGCGTTTCGAGACGGCAATTATTTAACATTGCAGATAAAAATAACTGGCGAGAAAGGGCAATGAAATTTGATAAAGAGATAAATTTTTCTTTGATGCAAGGGGCTGCAAATAGAGTAAAAAAGATAAAAATGGAGCAGATGGATTTATTTATTAATGTTTTGGATAGAGTTAATATTTCGATGAGAACATTTAATAATCAGATATTGACAGATTTAGATGTGTTCCATCAAGTGATTGATTTTGATGATGACGCTAAGATTAGACGAATGCAGTCTACGATGAAAATATTTAAGGATTTTGTTTATGTTAGTTCGAAATTACAAAATATGATAAAAGAATCTGGTGTAGAGGAGTTTGATATTTTGGATTATTTGAAAGAGTTTGAAGAAGAAGGAAATGGAGAAGAAGAAGTTCAAGATTTGGATTTAGATTTGGATTTGTTTGAGGAAGAAGAAATTGATGAAGTGGAGGGTTTTGAGGAGGAGGAGACCCTACCCCGTGAAAATGAATTTTCACGACCCGCCCCGAGGCAGGTTTTTAAGTGGAAAAAATAGGAAAAAGAGTGTAATTGAGTGCAAAATATTTACATTTGATTATTTACTGCCTCCTAACTTAAGTTTGACTTCCCATATTTTTTGGTCTTGGGTTTGGATTGTATTTAGAGTGTTTGTATATGATGCTTGGAGTATCATATCACGCAATAATGGAATATCAAATAAGGCAGCAAATGGAACTTGCATCTCTATTTCGTTTGCAGAGTTTATATCACTTAATCTGCCACCATAAGATAATTGTGCGACATTAAGTACTTGACCACTGATTCTGATATTTGCCTGCTCTAAGTTGCCATTCTCAAAATTAATTTCGGCATTTAGCCCACTTTTTGCCAATACTTGATTTAGTTGTTTGGAAAACACATCAGATAATACCGAATTAGTCAAGTCATTTGTCGTTCGATTAATGTCAAACCCAGACTGAGAGCCCGTTCTACCTTTGATATTTCCGATTGTTAACAAAGAAATTACATCTTGTAATATTTGTGATTGATCGCCAGTTGAAAGATTACCATCTAATATGTAGCTGTAATATATAATTGGTTCTTCTTTTGTGCCTGTGATTTTGATATTAACTAAAAATTCTTTTGGATTTGAGCCGTTGGTTCTACCTCTATAATTTGCTTCTAAATCAAGATTAGGATTTAACAAGTTACCAGTTGGAAAATATAAATTTCCAGAAGTTTTGAAAGACTTAACAAAGCTCATTCTTGAGTTATCTTGAACAGTGATTTCACCATAGAATTTCGGCTCTTTATTTTCACGTTTTTTGATATATTTTAGTGGTCTATTTGCATCTTTTGTAGTAATTTCGGCAAAGAGTTCAATTAAGCTATTGATTTGCATATTTACTTTTAATGAACCAGGTATTTTGATATTGAGATCATAATTAATCAAATCCGAGAAATTAGTAATTTGATTAATATTTTCTGCTTCTTTTTCTTTAATTTCCATCAGTTCACTGTTATCAGATTCATTTGCCAAAATATTACTCGTATCTTTGCCAAAATCAGTTTCTTGATTTGAGTTATTAAATTGATTATTCTTAGATTGATTTTTTTTATTTATATTATAGTTATAATAATTATTTTCCTCAGCATCTTTTTGATTATTAGTATTAATTATTTTGTAATTAAATTGTGACCTGATAATTTGAGAAATGTCCTCTTGTGGCATAACAAGATTTCCAAACTTAACATCAATATCTCCTGTAACGTTAGGTTTGCTAAGTGTCCCATAAAATCTAATTGGTTGATTTCCAGTGGCAATTCTAAGGTCTCCGTATATCCATCTCAAAGTCTTTTTGGCTTTTTGATTAAGTACCAAGAAGTTTTTCGTATCTAATCTAATATCCAGTTCATCAATATCTAAACCTTTTAATTTGACAGTACCTTCAACATTTGCTTCACCATTTTTTAAGTCATTTTCGTAGTTAAATACTTTAAAATCATTCAGAGTGATTAGTTCTTTGCTAATGTCTGCTGTTCCTTCGGCTTTGTATCGGATATTTGTTTGATCCACCAAAAAATTTACATTTTCAAATTTTGCATTACCATTATAATTTAAATTATCAGGCAAATAACCATTAATATTTAGGTTTAGGTCGCCAGTTCCATTTAAGTCGGATATTGCTGGGACATAATTTTCAATTGACCTAAGGGCAAGATTTTTGAGATTGATATCAATGTCCAAATTTTTCTTTTTATTCACCCTTTGGTCATAATTTTTATTTGATATTCCCAAATTAATTGGAAGTGCATTAACATCAATAATCAAATCTAAGTTTGTTGATTGAGATTTAATTTCTAAATTACCTTCAATATTAGAATTTTGGTGATTAAGGTCAACCGTCAAATCACCCACTTTTTCACCATTGGCAATAATTTTATTTATATTGGAGTTTATTTTAATAGTTGAGTCTTCGAATCCACCATCAATAACAAATTTGGCATTTTTTATCAAACCACTAATTTTGCCTTTTTTTTCTTTAGATTTGTCTTGAAATAAATAACTTTCTTGTTTATTCTTTTTGTTATTTATGCTGTCATTAAGATTATTGTTTGCGAGATTTTTTTCTTTTTGTTTATTTATAAATTCTAATTT
>JBDNHS010000637.1:0-1684 GCA_041688685.1 Kapaibacterium sp. (SeqCode) | reverse complement strand
GGTGCCTCTAAAACACTTGATAAACCTATAGGTATAGCTATGCAACCTATGTACGATTACTTTAAAGTTGTATATGACCCTATTTATACATTTCTTGATACTAATATAGATAATTACTCTAAAAATAATAGTAATACTAAAAAGGTTGTAATTCCTCAATTAACAACATTATTACATATTTGTAATAATATAAAACCATCAGAAACAAGTGAGGGAGGAAGAAATACTTATGGTATTTATAAGATTACAAATGTTGATGATGAGATTATAATTTTTTTTAATAAAATGTTGAGTTCTACAAATGAATATATTAGTAAATTTACAGATGATAAAAATAAAAATACATTTAATATGCAATTATTCGAATTACCAAAAGTTCGTTTATCTTCATTATTGAATAAATTTTTAAATTCAATCATTGTTTTATTGACATTTACACATATTATTGGACTATTTTTTTTAAGTTCTGTATAAGATATTGTTGTTGTATAATCTATTATGTTTTTAAATCCAAATAATATAACAATATTATTTGCATATTTATATTGTTCATTTATTTTATTCATTATTAAAATTTTTAATTGATATTTTTTTAAATAAAATACATATTTTTGCATTATTTTAAAATACTTTGGACTAGCGCGTTTATATTAATTCAAAGTAGTGGTTTAGAATTAATATAAATGATAGCGCAGATTATTAATTATTAATTCACACTATTCATTGATTAATATTTATTTTTACTATAATAATAAATATTTTTATCATTGTATTTTATATTATAAATGAATATATCTTTGAATAAATTAAATAATTGTAATGATTTATCAAAAGCTAAAATACATGATTTGGCAAATAAATTAAAAATAGATTACAGTAAAATTGAAGCAGAATCTAATTCTTATAATGAATCCAATTCAAAAATATGTGCTCAAATTAAATAAAAATATAATAAAATTAATCCTTGTGGTCCAGCACTATATTCTGATACAGACTTAACAATTAAAAAACACCAAATGAACGTTGCAAATCATTTATTTCATAATCGCGGTGCTATAGTTGTACATTCAGTAGGAACTGGAAAAACTTTGTCCGCCGTTGCAACTGCACAATGTCTTCTACTTAATAATATAGTTAATAAAGTTATTGTCGTAACACCCACATCCTTACAATCTAATTTTAAATCTCAAATGAGAATGTACGGATTAGACGATAAAGAATTCAAATTATATCATTTTTATACAATACAAAAATTAGTTAATGATATTGAAAATAAAAATATAGTTTCTGCGGATAAATCTTTAATTATTATCGATGAAGCACATAATCTTAGAACAATTGAAGGTGGTAGAGTTGAACCTATTCTAAAATATGTCAAAAAAGCAGAAAAAGTATTACTTTTAACAGCAACTCCATTAATAAATTATAAATATGATATCATTAACTTAATATCTTTAATTAAAAGTGATACACCAATAACAGTAGAATATTTTAATAAATTATCAAATGATAAATCCAAAAAAAAGGAATTTGAGGAATATTTATCAGATGTATTTAGTTTTTATATTAAAGATAAACCTGACCCAAATTTTCCCAGAAAGAAAGTTTTGGAAATATTTTTACCTATGGACGAAAAATATTTTAAATTATATGAAGAAGTTGAAAGTGGTGAAGTAAAAAGAAT
>JBDNHS010000636.1:0-1773 GCA_041688685.1 Kapaibacterium sp. (SeqCode) | reverse complement strand
TATTATATTCCTCAGTTAATGCTATAAGCTTTTGCATTCCCTGTATTTTCTCTAATGGGTCATCATTGTTTTTAACAACTGCCAAATTGGATTTCATTCTATTTATATCTTCTGCATCAATTAAGTCTGGATATTCATTTATAAGGATTGTTGCAAATAGCATAGCCAATTGGTCTTCATCAACTGAATCTGTTATTTCACCTGCTCTTTCATAAGACGTGAAAATGGTAGTCCCTATTTCATCCCATTTTGGAGAATCGTGATTTTCAACACCAATTTTATTTATTTTTTCGATTTCTTTTTTAGCACTTTTAACAAAGAATTCCTGTTGTGCCTGCGAGTATTCGCCATTAAATACCTTTTCTAATGAATCCGCAAGAAAATCAAGTGTTTTTGAATCTTTACCTCCTCTTGCCAAAACGATTTTTCTTTTATTTGATTTATTAGATTTAGGATAAGCATAAACTTCAAAAATTTCATCTAAATCTAAGTTGAATTCAAATGTTATTTCGCTACCGATTGGTAAAGCGTCTTCAATTGTATAAAATCACATAGTCATTTTTTCAATCATCCCATCTTCGACTTTTGCATAAATAGGTAATTTGAATAAATACTGGTTATTAAAAGTTGTTTTATACGACCTGTTTAATTGAATTGGCAATGGCATTTGTTTCTCAATTATTAAATCAAATTTATTATGCTCAGCTTTTATATAATAATTGTGATTACTTGAAAATCCCTGTACAAAACTATTTTCACATTCATCACCCAATCTGTGTGATAAAATACCAGCTCCCTCCGCTATTGCAAGCATTGGTTTTTCTGAATTTTTTATTTTTTCACTACCATATTTTTTAGAGAGCATTTCTTTAATTAAAGGAATGCAAGAAGTTCCACCAACTAAGAGAATACTGTCAATCATAGTCATATCATATCTAACTTTTTTTAACAGGATTTCAATTAGTTCAATACTTCTTTCAATAAAAGGCTTTGTTAGCTCCTCAAACTCCTCTCTCTGGATAGTAATATCTATATCAATCGACTCACCATTTTCATCTTCAAAGCCTTGCATAATAAGCTCTGCACTCATTGAAGAACTAAGTTGCATTTTAATATTTTCAACTTCCTCTCTAAATTTAGCTTCAAACGTGAACCTTTCTTTTTGTTTTAAATTCTCAATAAGACTATCAATGTCTGAAAGGTTATAATCATTAGAAATTCTTTTGAGAATATGTGATTGTAAAGCTTTGTCCAAATCATCACCACCAAGCCAACGATCACCGCCAGTTCCTGCCTCCATATATTGTCCATCAACAATATTTAGAATTGAAAGGTCGAAAGTTCCACCACCAAAATCATATATTAATACCGTTTTTGCATCACCTGCTTTTAAATTATCTACACCGTAGGCTATTGCGGCTGCCGTAGGTTCAGCCAATAATTTTTGAACCTTTAATCCTGCAAGTTGTGCGGCAATTCGTGTAGCATTTTTTTGTTTTTCTGTAAAGTATGCGGGAACCGTTATTACTGCGTGAGTAACTTCGTTACCTAATTTTTCTTCCGCATCTCGTTTTAGTTTCTTTAAAATTTTCGCACTCAATTGTTCTGGAGTGTATTGTTTGCCACCAAGAATTACAGCAACTGCATCTTCAGTGCCACCTTTTAATGCAGTAATTCCAAATTTATAATAAGGACTTTCAATCATATCCTGAACCGTCTTATCATTAATTGAAAGTCCAATTAATTTACGTAATGAATGAACGGTATTTATTG
>JBDNHS010000635.1:0-1892 GCA_041688685.1 Kapaibacterium sp. (SeqCode) | reverse complement strand
TGTTTTTCATCTTTTTGTAATTCTGGTTCATTTAATTCTTCAATATCAGAATTAAAATCAATTTCATTTTTAAGTTTAGCCATATATTCTTTATTTGAATCAATTGATGATAAATCTGAGTCGATTGAATTATTATCAGAATTAGAAAGTATATCAGGATTAGAAAGTATATCAGATACAATGCGATTAGTTGGGTCAGCGTCAATAATTTCTTCTATATCTGAATCTTCGCCTCCACCTTTTTGACCTGATTTAGACAAGGGTTTTTTGGATTTAGATACAGGAGTTTTCTTTTTAATATTTTTACTTTTATTTTGTATAATTTTTTCCGAGCCAAAAAATCTTGATAATTCTTTTTGTTCTTGTTTTATTATGAGTTCTTGAGTGACTGGTTTTATTTTGTCAAATTTGTGTTTATAATTTTCTATCCATTTTTCAATTGTAGTAAATTTCCCATAATCCAAGAATGTATTAATCCAAAAATGCGATGCTTCTATTTGTTTATCTAAATATCTATTATATTCATTACCATTATAATTATCTAAATGAATAAATTGAATTATATTATTTATACCAACATATTGTTTCAATGATAATTCAATATTGATATTTTTATATAGTTCAATAATTTTCTTATCAAGTTTAAAATCAGAAAACATTTCAATAACATTAAACTGTTCATTTTTATTCATAACTGCTACCATTTCTTCTAATTTTTGGGCTATTGGTATTGTAAATGATTTTTTATTAAATTTTTTACAAACAATATATTTTTCTGAATTAGAAATTCTACTAGTAAATGGTTTACAAATATAAACTTCAGAATAGAACAATCTTAAAAGTTCCAAAAATTTAATTGTATTTTCAGTATAAGTCTCGAATATTTTTAATACAAAATGACCTCCAGATTTTTGGGTTTTTAATGCTGTCATCATTTGTCCAAAAATTAATCTATAGGCTTCTTGTTCTTGCAAATTTTCTTTTTTCCAATCAAAACCACCATCCGCAGTAATTAGGTCAGCTTCTCCAGAATATCCATCTCCGCCTTTAAGACTACCTCCAAATAAGTTAATTGTATGTAAATTAGTAATGTCACCATTTGTCATTTCTCCATATCGTTGTCCTCCTTTTTGAATTTTAAGTTCTTTTTTATTAACAGTATTTAAAATATGCAAACGTTTTGGTTTTTCTTTTTCATAATAATTAATAAATTCCTTTTCCATTAATAAATGTTCATTATCTGAATGTAGAGTAACCGCATAATATTTATCATTTGATGATGTTTTAATTTTTTTGAGTTTTGCTAACATATCCCTAAATAATATTGTTGCTTGAATAAATGAACCCGGACCTTCAGCTAAATGAGCAGATATAAAATTATCTGAATTTGGTATTAAATCAAAATATACTATCATTTCCCACAATTTTAAAAATGCCCTAGACAGAATTTCTGGAGAATCGGGTTTTATATTTTTTATTAATTGTTTTAATCCCATATCAATAGATATATACGATTGTCCTTCTTCTGTTTTTTCTTTTTTGTCAATTGATTTTTCAAACAATGAAGTAACTAAATATACTTTTTTTCTATTTGCAAAATTTTCCGTTATTTCCATTTTGTCTTTTGCTCTGTGTAAAAAATGGTGAAACCCTAAAGACATTTGCGGATATGCAATATTATTAGAAAGTAAAACGTCAAATGAAGAGTCTAAAATTTCAGAAGAAAGCTTTTCATCTATTCTATAAACTATTGGCTGATATACTTCAAATAAGGTTTTGGACATATCTTTAGTATCTTTATTTGTAGTCATTATATTATATCTTATATAAATTAGTTTCTGTTTAATTCTATTTTATTATTAATAAATTTCAACTTTTATAAAAAATGAATT
>JBDNHS010000634.1:0-5840 GCA_041688685.1 Kapaibacterium sp. (SeqCode) | reverse complement strand
TAATTCATTAATTTTAAATTATACTAAAATAGCAAACTTATTCAATGGACCTGATTCAGCTATTTTCACTACTACTTTCCCGGTTTATGGTGTGGCTGTAAGTGCAAATTCTTGTGTTAATGCAACAAGTTTTACTACTAACTTAACTGTTGTGCCTTTACCAACTAAATTAGAAATAGTTAATATTTCTAATCCATTGTTTAATGGTGCTGCTAAAATGGAAACAGGCGTTTCTTATAACGTAACGGTTAAAACTAGAAACAATTTAAATGTATTATCACCTGTAACTATGAATACTGGTTTAGGTATTACTTTAAATAACAACACTGTAACTTTAGTTGTAAATAACGGAAGTCCAGTTGTTATCAACATGAATGAAAATTCAGTAACATTCCCAGTAACTCTTACTAAATCTGTTGGTGCTGTTGCTTTACAATTAACTGCAACTACTACAAGTGGTATGACTTTAACATCTGATGCTACTGCAAACTTTGTATTGGTACCGGCTTTACCTGCTCCACCAACAAACTTAAGAAGAACATCTAGATCAAGAACTACTTTATCTATAGCTTGGAATATTACTAACTCTGCTCATAATTCATTATTATTGGCAAAACAAGGTGCTTATGCAGGTGCTGTTGGTGATAAACCAGCTGATGAAACTGCTTATGTTGGTGATAACAACTTCACAAGTGCTGTTAGTCTTGGTGCATATAAAATATTGTATTCTGGTAATGCTAGAACAGTTACTTTAAATTCACTTACAAGAGCTACTACTTATGATATCAAAGCCTTTGCTGTAGCTGGTGATTTTGCTTCTGGTAGAGAAGCAACTATCAGATATAGTGCTGAAACTCAAAATACAACTACTTCTCAACAAGCTACTTCTAATAAAGAAGGCGAAGAGTTTTTTGAAACTCAAGGTAGTGGTTCATTCTCAGTTGAAACTATATTCCCTAATCCAGTTAAAGATGTATTAAACTTTAATATCGTTAACGAATTGGCTGGTGAATTTAAAGTTGAAGTTATGACTGTAACAGGTCAAATAGTTTCTGTTCCTTTCTCAAGCTTAAATCTTGGTATTGGTTCATTCAACGAAAACTTTAGCGTAAATGGTTTAGCTGCTGGTTCTTATATGTTAATCGTTACTTCAAATGATCACGCTCACGTTGTGCCATTTGTAATAATGAAATAATAACAAAACAAGAATAACAAGTAAATATTACTTACATACACTTTTTTGCAAAGGGCTGTCAATTATTGACAGCCCTTTTCGTTTTATTTTAAAAGTAATTTTAAGTATTTTTGTAAAATATAATTAATTTCAAGAAATAATGTCAAAAAACCTTTCAAATACAATTTATCCCAAAAATAAAAATATCTTGGCTTATATTTTAATTCTAATCCTTTTCAGCAATATTTCATTATTTTCTCAAGAAAATAAAACTTATGATGAATTAATTAAATTTCACACAAATAAATTTGAAGAGATTTTAAGAATTGTTACCAAAAATTATGTTGATAGTGTAAATATTGAAAAAATGTCTGAAAATGCTTTTAAAGCAATGCTTAACTCCTTAGACAACCAATCTACGTATTTCGACAAACAATACTTTAAATCCAATAAAGTCGCTCACACAGGCAAACAAATAGGTTCAGGACTTACTATAATTAACTACAAAGATACTTCTGTAATTCATAGTATGGTTTACAAAAGCACTGCATATTTAAAAGGACTAAAACCAAATGATAGAATTTATAAAATTGATTCGATTTTCATTAAAGGTAAAAGTGAATTTGACATAAATAATCTAATTAATGGTTTAGAAAATACCTCCTTCAAAATTGGGATTTTTAGATACGAACAAAATAATAGACAAAATAATAACAATAAAAACAGTCAGAACCTAACAGAAAATAATTCCAATCAAAATGATTCACTTTATTATATAAATAATAATTATAAATATTATGAATTTGATATTGAAAGACAATTATTTTCCCAATCTTCTATCTTGACTTCATTTCAATTAGATACTACTATTTATATTAAGTTAAATAAATTTACAACAACTTCTGATAGAGACATTATTGATACATTAAATACTTTAAAACAAAATTCATTTAAAAGAATTATTTTCGATTTAAGAGGAAATGGAGGTGGTTATTTAGACCAAGTTACTAATATTTGTGCTTTGTTTTTGGACTCTGGAGATTATGTACTCAAATCAAGAGCTTCGAACCCAAACTATAATATCACTAAACAAATACAAAAAACTGGTAAATACAAAGACATCAGAGTAGATGTTTTGATTGATAATGAAAGTGCATCTGGTAGCGAAATTTTGGCTGGGGTAGTGCAAGATTATGACTTAGGTATTGTTTATGGTGAAAGGTCTTTTGGTAAAGGTACTGTGCAAAATACTTGGGAATTCAAAGATGAAACAGGATTCAAACTCACTGTTGCCGAATACCTAACTCCGCTCGAAAGACCAATCAACAAATCTAACTCCAGTGTTACTTATTTAGACCCTGCTTTGCAGTTAAATATGAATGAACAAAATTTTGCAGAATTGAATAAATTAGTTAATGAATTTGGTAATGATAAAATTAAGATTTATGAATCAAGAGGTGGTCGAAATTTAATTGGAGATGGTGGGATATTTCCAGATGTTTTTGTCAAACAAGATACAACCAATATTTTGACCCAAACATTTATCTCAAAAAGAATATTATTTGAATTTATCCATAATTATTATAAAGATAATAAAGTAAAATTACTTCAATTCAATACCATCGAGGAGTTCGAAAAAAACTTTGTTATAACTGAGTCTATGTTAACAGAGTTCAAAAGAATTTCATATACTTATAACATCTGGAGTGATAAATTCTTTGAACAAGACAAAGACATAATAATTACAGCTATTAAAGCACGTTTAGCAGAAATAATTTACGGACAAGATGCATATTATACCATTTATAACTTAAATGACAAATCATTAATCAAAGCCCTCGAACAATAATAATTTGATAAAACTACACTCTTTCTTCTTTCCTTTCTCCTAAAAACCTGCCTCGGGGCGGGTCGTGAAAATTTGTTTTTCACGGGGTTGGGTCAACAGAACTATTTATCAAATAACACCATATTACAAAACTAAACAAATCTTTCATCTTCTCAATCAAAAAATCCCAATCAAACAAAATGCTTTTTAAATACTGATAATATTTTGGATTTTAGTTCAATCATATCAATTGTATGATTTAACTCTTTTTCTAGTGAGGTAACTTGCTTCTCTTTGATACCACAAGGAATAATGTTTTCAAATTCACTTAAATCATTATTTACATTCAATGCAAATCCATGGGATGTAATCCATCGTGAACAATGAAGTCCTATTGCACATATTTTTCTTTCATTTTCCAACCAAACTCCAGTCAGCCCATCAACTCTACCACCTTTTAGTCCATATTCTGCAATGACTTCGATGATACATTCTTCGATTTCTCTCAAAAACCAATGTAGGTCAGTTTTGTAATAAGTTAAATCGAAAATTGGATATCCAATTAATTGCTTAGGATTGTGCAAAGTTACGTCTCCACCTCTATTTGTGTAGCTTAGTTGTATGTCTTTTGAATTAAGAGTCTCCTCGTCAAACAAAATATTATCCAAACTTCCACTTTTGCCAATAGTAATTACCGATGGATGCTCACAAAGTACAAAAACAGAGTTGTTGTTTTGCTCTCTATTCGCTAATATATTTTGAGAAATATTTTTTTGTCTTTCGGAAGATTCAATGTAAGGAATTAATCCCCAGTCTTGAATTTTGAACATATTTAACCTTCTAATTGTTTTTTTAGAATTGCAATAATATTGTTTCTTCCCAATGCAGTTACTGACGAATATGGTAATATTTCTAAATTATGAATACAATTTACTAAAATTTCATTCCATTGACTTTTACGCGTTTCGGTTATCTCTTTATTAATTTTATCGCACTTTGTCAAAACAACTAAATAAGTCATACCCATAATTTCTAACTCTTCTAATATTCCCAAATCAATTGGCTGTGGGTCGTGTCTTCCATCAATTAACAAACAAACGAACTTTAGATTTTCTCTTGTTTTCAGGTACTCAAAATTATTTTCTTTCCAATCAGCTCCAATAGATCTACCTTTTGAAGTGTATCCGAACCCGGGTAAATCAACCAAACACCAATTATCTTCAACATTGTAAAAGTTGATTTGTTGTGTTTTACCTGGTGTCATACTGACGTGAGCCAAGTTCTTTCGTCTAATTATACTATTAATTAGTGAGGATTTACCTACATTTGACCTACCAATAAAACAAATTTCTGGTAATGTATGAGTAGGGAAGTTGCCTTTATGAGCTGATGCAAAAATAAATTTTGCTTCGTATTGCGATTTTGCCATTTTTTAACTTTTTTTTAACTTATTTTATTCAAAAGACTAAAATGTTCTTTTATTGTTGTAAAATAATTTGTAACTTTTCCCTAAAATAATGTATATTACATTATAAGCCTTTGCAAATTATAAATATGTATTGGGAAATGGTTTGTTATTTAAAGTCAAGTTAACTTTAAAATTAAAAAAAAGAAAATAATTAACAAAAAATTTAATAAAAAATGAGGTAAGTTATGAAAATGTTATACCAATTTAGAATAATAATTGTATTATTCTTATTAATAAGTGAGTTTGATAATTCCTTTGCAAGTGAAGGGTCTGGTAGAGTTATAGGTGGTAATGCCAATGAAGTCAGAATATTAAGAGTAAGCGACGATGATGTGTTATACGCTGGGATTTGGGGAGATGGTTTGTACCGCTCTTTGGATAAAGGCGCAAATTTTTCTAAAATAACCAATGGAATTACTGGTAAGTATATCAACTACATTAGTTTTTTTGGTTCTAATACAATTTTAATCTCAACCGCTGACGCAGGGATTTTTATCTCCACAAACGGTGGTGCTGCATTCACTCCAAAAAATACTGGATTAGTCAGACTTAATTCAAAAGTAGTAATTGCCAAAACTGCTGATACATTATTTGCAGGTACTTATGGTGATGGATTCTTTATGTCGGTTGATGGTGGTACTAATTGGGTACAAAAAAACCCTGCTCTAAATTACCAAGATATTAATGACATCTGCGTAACTAAAACAGGTAGAATAATTGTAGGTACTTATGGCGGTGGAATTTATAAATCCGATGATAATGCACAAACATTTAGCAGAAATGTCGGTGGCATAACTCTAAAATATTCTAACCGAATATTTAAACTAAAAAATGATAAAATAGTAATAGTAGGACAGAATAGCGGAGTTTATTTGTCGGAAGATAATGGACAAAGTTTTTTTGAAAATGTCGTTACTTTAGATAGTGAATTAAAAGATAGAAATATAATGGATGTTGTATTTGCAAATCCAAATTTACCTTCTATTGTAGAAGAGCCTGTTGTTGCAACAAGATATAGAGGTATATTCTATTACGATTCTAGAGTTTATCAAGATTGGAGACAATCAGGTGTGTTTTCTGGTGGTGTAAATTCTATTGTCAAACTTAAAGACGGCACTTTATTAGCAGCAATTCCAGCAAGAGGAATTGTTAAAAGTACAAATAATGGTAAAGATTGGACAATAAATAGTTTATGGTCTGGAGATAAAATTTTAAAAATTATTTCTGGTGGTACGACTTTTTATAATTATCTAAGATTTACTAGTGAATTTTCAAGAACAACTGATGCTGGTACAACTTGGTCAACTAACTTAACTGTTGGTGGTGCTAATATTTTAGCAGCAGCAGCTTTGAATAATACTATTTATATT
>JBDNHS010000633.1:0-2052 GCA_041688685.1 Kapaibacterium sp. (SeqCode) | reverse complement strand
ATCCTTATGATTTGATAAAAAGTAATATTAAAGAATATTACTTACAAAATTTCAGATGGAATGACAACAAACCAGTCTCTAATAAAATAAATTTTGACCTACTTAATGGAAGATAAGAATATTGTGGTATTTTTGGTAACAGGTTTTATTTGATTTAAATTAAATATAAAAATTATGAAAGTGGCATTTTTTAGTACAAAGTCATACGACCGTGAATATTTCAATTTGTCTAACAAAGATAATAAATGTTCGATTACTTATTTCGAAGAAACATTAAATGTACATACAGCTGAGCTTACTAAAGATTTTACAGCAATATGTGTTTTTGTAAATGATAAATTAGATAAAGATACAATTTCTAAATTAGCTAATAATGGGGTTAAGTTAATTGCTTTGAGGTGTGCAGGATTTAATAATGTAGATTTAGATGCTGCTGATAAAAACAATATAAAAGTTGTAAGAGTTCCTGCATATTCCCCAGAAGCAGTTGCTGAGCACGCAGTCGCTCTAATTTTAACTCTTAATCGAAAAGTACATAAAGCATATAATAGAGTTCGAGAGGGTAATTTTTCTATTGAGAAACTAACTGGATTTAATCTGAACAAAAAAACTGTTGGTGCAATAGGTACAGGAAAAATCGGTGCTGTATTTTGCAAAATCATGTTGGGTTTTGGTTGCAAAGTTATCGCAGTTGATATTATCGAATCAACCGAACTCAAAAATAAAGGTGTTGTTTATAAATCACTTGATGATGTTATTAATGAATCCGATATAATATCTTTGCATTGTCCACTAAATGCTACTACTAATCATATAATTAATGAATTTACTATAGCTAAAATGAAAACTGGTGTTATGCTAATTAATACCAGCAGAGGTGCTCTAATTAAAACAAAAGATGTAATTGAAGCTTTGAAAATAGAAAAAATTGGTTATTTAGGCATTGATGTTTACGAACAAGAAGAAAAATTGTTTTTTAAAGATTTATCTGAAAACATTATTCAAGATGAAGTACTATTAAGACTGATTGGATTTCCAAATGTTTTGATCACATCACATCAAGGGTTTTTCACAAAAGAAGCTTTAGAACAAATTGCGACAATTACTTTAAATAATATCATACAATTTGATAATAATAATACATTAGAAAATCAAGTGAATAAAGACTAATAAATAGATATTAGCTAATTTATTACTTCTTTTGAAATATATGAAATCCAAGTTTCACTTTTATTAAAAGCTCTTTTCCCAACTCACTAAGTCAATTGGTTATTATATTTTTTATTTTTATTGCAAAAATTTAAAGTTAGCCATTGAATTAGATTGTTTGAACTGGAAGATAATTTTTGTTTTGTTTTTTTAATTGTTTGTTTTGATTTGAATATCTATTTCTTAGACCGGTGGATAAACCCAACGGTTGATGGAATAGAGAAAGTAAGCAATGGTATCTTGACATATTTTCTGAAAAAAAAACTTGAAGTTCCTCAAGAAACGGTAAAAATAGGAAATAAATCTATTTTATGTTGTTGAATTTCTTTTGGGCTTTGGCTTGTAGGTCGTTGAGTGACTGTGAGACCGTTTTGCGTGAGTATAGCACTTCTTCAATTGCTCCTTCGAGTATTACTTCCAAATCCAACCAATCTTTGTGTACAGGCGTCATTTTGGCATAGTTTAGCTGGTCGGCGAATACTTTTCTCATCGGTTGATTCATATAAAAATCATCATTAAAGTATTTTTTGTCAGCAGGAAAACCAGCCTCAGGGATTTTTTTGCAAAAATCAATTGCCACTTCCCCACTTGTCAAATACTTTATTAATTCTTCGGATAGTTTTTTCTTTTTTCCAGCGCGAGTTACAGCTAAATATTCCCCACCTGCGAACGAAATCCCTTTCTGTTCAAAGTCTCCATTTATAACTTTGGGCAAAGTTACGACTCCATACTCTAAATTTGGGTTCTCATTTTTAATTTTCTCAATTAACCACGCGCCAGAAATCAAAAAACCTAATTTACCTTGTATAAATTCATTATCCAAATTTCTCTGATTTTCTAATT
>JBDNHS010000632.1:0-7275 GCA_041688685.1 Kapaibacterium sp. (SeqCode) | reverse complement strand
TAAATTTAAAATATTGCATTTATTTTCTTAATTTTGTAATAAAATAATCTGAGGATTTAAATTATGAATAAAAATAGTAAATTTGTGATTTCAGGGGCAGGAT
This sequence comes from Kapaibacterium sp. (SeqCode), assembly GCA_041688685.1. Classification (GTDB taxonomy): domain Bacteria; phylum Bacteroidota; class Ignavibacteria; order Kapaibacteriales; family UBA2268; genus JBDNHS01. The sequence goes on along the minus strand of JBDNHS010000632.1, from coordinate 7,172 downwards.
TGTCAGGTAGTTTGATGGCTGTAATGTTGGCAAAACAAGGCTTTGAAGTAGAGTTATTTGAGAAGCGTGAAGATATGCGTAAATATTCGATGTCCGCTGGACGTTCAATTAATCTAGCATTATCGCCACGTGGTATCAAAGCATTGGAGTCTATTGGTATAGAAAAAGAAGTATTATTCGATGCGATACCAATGTATGGCAGATATATTCATACACCAAGCGGTAACAGTAATGTGCAGAATTACTCTGGAAAAGAGGGAGAATATATAAATTCAGTTTCTCGTGGTGGACTTAATATCAATTTATTGAATGAAGCAGATAAATTACCAAATCTAAAAATATTCTTTTCATATTCTTGTGAAAAAGTAGATTTTGCAAATAAAGAAATTACTTTTAATTCATTAATTGGTGAAATTAATTATACTACAAATTATGATTATTTGATTGGTGCTGATGGATTTAATTCAGGTGTAAGAAAAAGCTTATCGGAAAATTTGAGACGCTTTGATTATTCTCAAAGTTATTTAGAACACGGTTACAAAGAACTAACTATCCCTCCGAATGAAGATGGAAGTTATAGATTAGAAAAAAATGTATTACATATTTGGCCCAGAGGTCAATTTATGATGATTGCACTTCCAAATGCCGATGCATCATTTACCTGTACTTTATTTATGCCATTCGGAGGCGAAAATGGTTTTGATGACTTGCATAATAGAGAAAAGGTTGAAATATTCTTTAAAGAGACTTTCAGTGATGCTTATAATTTGATGCCTACTTTATTAGAAGACTTTTTTGAGAATCCAACCTCTGCACTTGGTACAATTAGATGTGCTCCTTGGAATTATTCAGATGATACAATCTTAATAGGTGACGGTGCCCACGCTATTGTTCCATTTTATGGTCAAGGGATGAATGCCTCTTTTGAAGATTGTAGAATATTGAACGAACTAATTGTAGATAGATTAAACGGTGGTAATAATTTAGGGCTTGATACTAATTTATTTGAAGAATTTTTTAAATTACGTAAACCAAATGCCGATGCAGTAGCTAATTTGGCATTACAAAATTATATTGAAATGCGAGCTGGAGTTATTGACCCTAATTTTGTAAAAAAACGTCAGTTGGAATTGAAATTAGAAGAAAAATACAAAGATTTCTCCTCTAAATATTCATTGGTAACTTTTAGACCAGATGTGGAGTATCAAACAGCATTATATCAAGGTGATAAATTAGATAATTATTTGCTTTCTATCTGTAAAGATGTAGATAACATTGATGTTGTTGACTTAGAAATAGTTTATAATTATACAATTAATAATATCTATAATGATTTTTCATTTATGTAATTGACCTTATACATTTTATTATTAGATTTTTTGAAACTTTTATATAATTATTTCGTTGATATTAGCAGGACACATTAAAACAACTAAATTATATTTAATGTATATTATCTAAATGTTTTATACACGACAAATTTAGTGGAAAATGAACTAATTATTAAACGAACTAAGCTATGAAATACAATAATCTAAATATTAAAAATAAATATAATAAATTAAATTTAAGTTTAAATTTGTTTTCACTACTATTTCTATTCACTAATTTTATAACAATTAGTAATGAAACACTAGATTATTCAAAAAGTAATTTAAGATATATAAAAAATGATGCTTTTGGTTATGGTGAAAAGCTAGAATATAAAATCGGTTATAAGTTTATTAATGCTGGGACTGGCTCATTTATTATTGGTAAAGATCCAATAACAAGATACGGACGTAAGGCTTATGATATTAATTTCGAGGTAAAATCATTGGCTTCTTTAGAATGGATATTTAAGGTTAGAGATAGATATTCAACTATATTAGACGTTGCAAGTATCATTCCTTGGGAATTCGAACAACATATTAGAGAAGGTAATTTTAGACGTGATTTTAAAGCCAAATTTGACCAAATAGAAAATAAAGCATTTGCAGATAACAAAACATATAATATTCCTGAAAACACACACGATATAGTTTCTGCATTTTATTATGTACGAACTCTAAATCTAAAATCTATGAAAAAAGATTCAGTTATTATGCTAAAGAATTTTTTCAAAGACTCAACTTATAATTTGGGTGTCAAAATATTAGGTCGTGAAACAGTTAAAGTAGAAGCCGGAACGTTCAAAACAGTTGTCATTCAACCCTTAGTTCAAGAAGGTGGTTTATTCAAATCAGATGGTAAAATCGTAATCTGGCTTACTGATGATGAAAGAAAAATACCAGTAAAAGTTGGTACAAAGATAGCAATAGGCTTCGTTGGTGCCGAATTAACTAATTACAGCGGGCTAAGAGGACCAATAGAAGCTTTGGTCAAAGAAGGCGATAATTAACTATATAATTGTAAGTTAAATTAAGTTATGTTAACTACTCATTTCAGTTTAATTCATAAAAATAAAATAAATACTATATAATGATAAATTCTAAGAATATAAACTCCAAATTTAAAATGAATTACAAATTATTTATTAATTTCTTGTTGTTAATTTTGGTTTTCACTTTACCACAAATAATAATTGCACAGAATAATAAGGATGAAGTATTCAAACAATTAAAGAATAAATTTGATAATTTAAATACTTTAAATGTAAAATTTAAGTACAAAGTTAGTGAATTTTCTAATGATAATATTGAAGGAACCATTCGTGCAAAAAAAGGAAATAAATATTATTTAAATCTTGGCGAAAGAGTTTTGGTTTGTAATGGAAAAGATATTTGGAATTATTCAATCGAAGAGAAAACTGTTATGTTGAGTAAATTTAATAAAAACGTAAAAGAGTTATCTGTCGAAGATGTGTTTTTTAATTTAATTAATAATTCTAAGCCAATTTCATTTAATAAATCAACTAAAAATAACAAAGTTAATACATTATTATTATCAATTAATGATAGTTATAAAGATAAGTATAAAATAAATGAAATAAAGTTGAATTTAGATGATAAAAAAAACTTAGTGAGTTTAGAATTAATTGATGGTAAATCTTCAAAATTTTGGGAAATTTTAGACTTTGATTATAATCCAGATTTAAAAGACACTGAATTTACCTTTAACGCTCCCAAAGATGTAGAATTAATTGATTTACGTTAATCAAATAATTTGGTCAATTAGAAATATATTTATTAAATAATTATACCGTCAGATATTTTTATTATTCTATCACTTTCTTTTGCTAAGTATTCACTATGGGTTGCAATTACTGTAGTAATACCTAATTCTTTTTGCAGAGATTTTAATAAAGAAAGTATTAATTTACTGTTTTCGGAATCCAAATTACCAGTTGGTTCATCGGCAAATATCACTTCAGGATTATTAGCAAGTGCCCTAATTATTGCGACTCTTTGTTGTTCTCCCCCAGATATTTGAGAAGGCATTTTTTTAGTCAAGTCAGCTATCTGTGCAAAATCCATCATTTCAGTTATATTTCTTTCTTTTTCAACTGTAATTTTATCATTTGATAAATACAGTGGCATCATTATATTTTCGATTACATTGAATTCAGGCAATAAATGATGGAATTGAAATACAAATCCAACTTTTTTGTTTCTGAACAAATTCAAATCTTTTTGTTTTAATTGAAGTATATCATAATTATTATTGTCCTTATCAGTATAGATTATTTTGCCTTGTGTTGCAAATTCAAGCGTTCCTAAAATATATAGCAGAGTACTTTTTCCAGCACCCGAGCTTCCAATTATAGAAACTAACTCATTATCATATATTTCAATATTAATGTTTTTTAGTACATTATATACTTTTTCATTGGAAATATAATCTTTTGATAAGTTTTCAACTTTAATTTTGATTTTCATATTTTAGTTTAATTGTATTGATATATAAAAAAAGTTATATCTTTGGATATAACTTTTTTAAATTCTTTACATAAATAAATATTATAATTAATAAAATTATGCTTTATCATCTTTAATTTCTTTCTCATCTACATTTGTAATAACTTCATCAACGATTTCTGGAGTTACAGTTTCTTCAGCAGCAATTTCTGGCGTTGAAGGTTCTATAGCAACAATTTCTGGCGTTGCAATCTCTTCTACTTCATCCACAACTACTGTTGGTACAACTACAATCTCTTCTACCTTAGTTTCTGCAGCGGGTGCAGGAACAGCAGATTTAACTTCTGTAGTTTTAACTTTTTTAGCTATTTTTTTCTTTGGTTTAATTGAAGTAGGCCCGTCAAGTGGGGCAGACCAGTCTACTAATTCAATGATAGCAGTTTGGGCAGCATCACCTCTTCTAGTTCCAGTCTTAATTATTCTGCAATAACCACCATTTCTTTCTAATACAACTGGTGCTATAGAATCAAACAGTTCTTGCAAAATAGCTTTTTTGCTTATATCACGAGCAACAACTCTTCTTGAGTGTATGTCAATAGTTTGTCCTTCTGACAATAAACCAGCTTGTTCTTTTTGTAAAGCTTTTTTAGCTCTAGTAATTAGCGTTTCAGCATAAGGTCTTAACTCTTTTGCTTTTGCCAAAGTAGTAGAAACTTTTTTATATTCGAACAAAGACATAACAAGATTTCTCATCATAGCTCTTTTATGGCTGTTTGTTCTACCTAATTTTCTACCCGATTTTAAGTGTCTCATTTTATATTCTCTCTAAATAATTCTTTCTTTTTTAAGTTAAATTATATTTTTAACTATTTAAATCATATTTTAGATAATTATTAAATTATTCTAAAATTAAAGATTTAGGTTCTTCTCTTAAGTAATATTCAACATTCATTCCAAATTCTAATCCAGAATTTGCAACTACTTCAGTCAGTTCAGATAAAGATTTTTTACCGAAGTTTCTGAATTTCAATAATTCTGATTCTTGTAAGGCTACTAAACCAGACAAAGTTTTGATACTTGCTGCTTTCAAACAATTATGTGCTCTCACAGATAATTCTAATTCTTCGACAGGAGTTAATAATATTTTTCTAATTCTATTAATTTCTGCTTGTTTAGAATCGTCTTCAGCTTTGATGGGAGGTAAAACTGATTCTTCCTCATCTTCATAAGCAATAAAGTATTTCATGTGATCATTTAATATTTTAGATGCTGAGTGCAATGCATCAACTGGAGGTATTGTACCATCAGTTATTACATCTAAAATTAATTTTTCATAATCAGTTTTTTGACCAACTCTAAAAGGATCAACATGAAAAACAACATTTTTGATTGGAGTATGAATAGAATCAATTGGTAACATTCCTACTGGAAAATCAGTTGTCACTTGCTCTTCAGCAGGTACATAACCTTTTCCAGTTGCTAATCTTAATTCAACATCAAAATCAGCATCTTCAGCCAAATGACATATAATTAAATCTGGATCCATAATTTCAAGCATACCACCAGAAGCGTCTTGTATATCAGATGCTTTCCAAATGCCAGGACCTTTAATATGAAGATTAACTCTATTATTTTTTTTGTCGATTTGATTAATTCTTATTTGTTTGATATTAATAATAATATCAGTCGTATCTTCTATAACACCTGGTACAGTTTGGAATTCATGATGAACATCAGTGATTTTCAAACCTACAATAGCAGTACCTGGTATTGAAGATAAAAGAACTCTTCTTAAAGAATTACCAATTGTTACACCATAACCCTGCTCTAAAGGTTGCATAACAAATCTTGCGTGATTTTTGCTTGAAGTTTCCTCAACATGAATTCTTTCAGGCATTTGAATGTAATTATTCATAATTTTAGTTCTTTTAATTTTTTAGTGAAGTAAATTGTTAATTAATTAATTTTTTTATTATATAGAATTATTAAATTTAATCTAATTCAATAATATTATTTAACTTAATAAATTAACTATACTCTTCTTCTTTTTGGTGGACGGCAACCGTTATGAGGTACCGGAGTTCTATCTACAATAGTATGAACTTCTAAACCAGCAACAGAAAGAGCTCTAACAGCAGCTTCTCTTCCAGAACCAGGACCATGAACAACAACATCAACTTTTCTCAAACCCATATCATAAGCATCTTTACCAGCTTTTTCAGCCGATACTTGTGCAGCATAAGGAGTATTCTTTTTAGATCCTTTAAACCCGTTTTTGCCAGAAGATGACCACGATAAAGTGTTTCCATAAGTATCCGTAACCGTAACTATTACATTATTGAAAGAAGCTTTAACAAAAGCTTTTCCATGTATATCGGTTACTACCTTTTTTTTAATTTTTTTCTTTGCCAAAATTTTACCCAAAGAGTATTATAAATTTATATTAAATATACTATCAATTTTTATAATTCGACTATTAATAATGTTATTATTGAAATAATAATATTATTCAAGTAATTAATTATAAATTATGCTGCTATAGAAATAATTCTAAAATAAACATTATTGTACAAACAATAAATAACATCATTATTTAGTTGCTTTTTTCTTTCCAGCGATAGTTTTTCTTTTACCTTTCCTAGTTCTTGCATTGGTTTTAGTTCTTTGACCTCTAACAGGAAGACCTCTTCTATGTCTTAGACCTCTGTAACAACCAATGTCCATAAGTCTTTTGATATTCATTTGTATTTCAGATCTTAATTGACCTTCAACTAAATAATTATCAATAGCCATTCTTATTTTAGCAACTTCTTCATCTGACCATTGACCAACTTTCTTATTTCCGTCAATGCCCGTTTCTGCTAATATTTTTGCTGAAGTATGATCACCTACACCGAAGATGTAAGTTAATCCTATCAGACCTCTTTTATTTTTTGGTAAGTCCACACCCGAAATACGAGCCACAATTAACCTCTTTAAAATTAACCTTGTCTTTGTTTAAATCTTGGATTTTTTTTATTTATTATATACACTCTACCCTTACGACGAACAATTTTATCGTCTGGGTTTCTTTTTTTTACTGATGCCTGAACATTCATTTTAATAATCCTAAATAAATATATCTTTATTTTCTTTTTTTGTATTAATAGTTTTAATACACATTTTATTTATAGCGATAAACTATTCTACCTTTTGTCAAATCATAAGGAGATAATTCAACGGTTACTTTATCACCTTGTAAAATTTTTATGAAATTCATACGCATCTTCCCAGAAATATGAGCCAATACAATATGTCCATTCTCAAATTTTACTTTAAATTGTGTATTTGGTAATG
>JBDNHS010000080.1:0-6563 GCA_041688685.1 Kapaibacterium sp. (SeqCode) | reverse complement strand
CAGAACAATTAGCAAAAAATAGTTCTGAAACAATAATGCCACAAAAACAATGGTACTTATCTGAAATTGCTTTTAAAAATGGTATAGCTTTAATCAAAAATCAAAAAAACTCTGAGGCAATTCCTTATATAAATCAATTTTTATCAAATACCAAAGATGAAGAAAGAAAAGAAGAAGCAATGTTTTGGTTAGCGGAAGCTTATTACAACTTAAGTCTTTTGAACAATTCGATATTGATTTATACAAAATTATTAGATGATTATCCAAATTCTAAAAGAAGAGAAGAAATTATATATGGATTGGGCTGGTCATATTTTAGATTACAAAAATTCAAAGAGTCTTCAAGAGTATTCGGGGATTTGGTCGAAGAATTTCCAAAAACAAAATATGGTGTTGAAGTATTTACAAGACAGGGAGATGGTTATTATCTTCTGAAAAATTATCCAAAAGCAATAGCATCATACACAAAAGCACTAAAATTGGGTCCGAATACAGAAGAAGGACAATATAGTGCTTATCAACTATGTCACGCTCTTTATCAATCAAATAAATATGAACAAGCGATAACTTCATTGCTTAATTTCATTAGTCAATACAGAAAATCTACTTTGGCACCAAATGCTACTTATCTTATCGGTTGGATAAGATTTTTGCAAAGGCGATATGCTGAAGCAATAGACAACTTTACTTTTTTGATTGAATCTTACCCACAAAGTATTCATATTCCAAGAGCTTATTATGCGATTGCTGATTGTCAATATAATTTACAACAATTTGAAAAAGCAATGAACTCTTATAAAATAGTTGTAGAAAACTACCCTTCACATCAGTTAGCACCAGAGGCTATGAGAGGCGTTCAACAATGTTTGATACTTTTGGGACGTGAAGAAGAAGCAATTGAAATTATCAATAATTATACAGACAAAAACGTAGATTCTCCATTCTATAGAGATTTCAAACAGAAAGCGGCTACAATACTTTTTGAAAATAGAAAATATAAAGATGCTATCACTGAATATGAAAAAATAATTGAAAAAACGCCAAATAATTCTAAAAATGCAGAGGCGTATTATTGGATGGGAAAAAGTTATGTTTCTATGACAAATTACGAAGATGCAAAAAAATCATTTAGAATAATAACAGAAAAATATAAAGATAGCGAATTTGCACCTTTGTCGTTATTTGAGATTGGTTTGACGGAGAAAAAGCAAGGTCTAAATAACTTAGCTGATTCTGTATTTAATTCGGTGTATGTCAATTTCCCTAAATCGGGAGTTGCTCCACAAGCACAATTCGAAAGAGCTATATTATTTTACCAAATTGGCGATACAGTCAAATCTATGCAAACATATAGATTTGTAGCTGACTCTTTTGCCACAAGTGATTTTGGAATTGAGAGTAGATATCGATTGGGTAAATTTTATAGAAATAATAACAAAAACAACGAAGCAATTGAGGAATTTAGAATATTATCAGAGAATTTAATTAACAAAGAATTGGCTGCTGAGGCACAATATAGAATTGGTGAATTATTTAGAAAAGATGATAAATTAAATGAGGCAATAATTGCATTTGAAACTGTGAGAGTAAAGTTTGAGAATTTTGAAGATTGGTTTTCATTGTCTTTATTAGGTTTGGGTGAGATTTATGAACAACTCGAAAATTATTCGAAGGCGAGAGAAGTTTATACAGTTCTCGAAGAATTAAGATCGGCAGACGATTTTGGAAAAACTGCTAAAAAAAGATTACAAAGAATTAAAAACAGGTGATGTTTGATTTTGATATTTATTTTAGCAAAGTGAATTTAACAATTTTAGTTTTTATTTCTAAAATCTATATCTTTTCTATTTTTTATTTAACATTAAATAAATTTGAATGTTTATGTGTATTAAAACAACTAAATACTTTTTTATTAGTATAATTCTGATAATTTTGTCTAATTATGTATTATTAGCACAAACAGATACTACAACTCAAAATATAAAAAAACCAAAAGCAGAACCTATGGATTTGCCGAATGCGATAATTTATGGAGAGGCATATTTGAATGTAGGTAGTAGTGTCAAACAAAATCCGACTTCAATACCAAAATTAGAGGGTAAAGAATTAGATTCTTTAAATTCATTAGAAAAGCAAAATTCTTTATTATTGCCACCAGTTGGATTATCAAAAGATATTTATTCAAGATATAAAAACAAAGGATTTTTAGATTTTAGCTTTGGTAGTTTTATTACTCCAGAGATTATAGGAGCCTACGAAATAAAAGCTGGTGATTATAATTTATTTTTTAATGGTGGTTATAATTATAGTTCTGGTCATACTGATGAGGCGAACTTCAGCAAGTTGTTTTTGGATATCAAGTCTGATTATATAGCTCCAAATAAATATTGGCTTTTCGGTGGAAGTAAAACGAGGACAAACTTATTTTTTAAGTCAGATAGTTATAATAATTACGCAGGGTTTGAGAATACGGTCAACAATCCAGATTTTATTGTAGAAAATAGAACAAGAACGCAATTAGGATTTAAGTTAGATGTTGATGGTAATTACGAAGGATTTGATTTTAGTTCGGGTGCTGGGTTCAATTTAGCCGGCATCAAAGGAGATAGCACAGACTTGAGTGAGCAAGGTGTGAATGGTTATTTGAAAATCACTAACCCACTGAATGATTATAGAATGGGTTTAAATTTAAATCTTAACTTGAATAATGTAAATAATATTAGTACTAATTTTATACAAGCAAATTTATTTGGTGGATATAATATAGATGTTTTTGATATAATTTTTGAGGGTGGAATTCAGTTAGCCAAAGGAACTATAAGTGATAGTCGATTTGGATTGCTTTTGGGAGGACGAACTAATATTAGATTAAATGAAAATGTAACTTTATTTGGTGGAGTAGAAAGTGGTTTGGAAAATAACAACTTTACTTCATTAATGATTTTGAATCCATATCTAAGTAACAATGCAATGTTTGATTATAGATATAATATTGTAAAAATTAATTCTGGTATTTGGTTACATTTTGATAAAGACTTTGGTATAAAAAGTAAAGTTTCGTATTCTATTACCGAAAATTTACCAGTATTCGTAAACGATTTTCAGAATACTTATAATACTTTGAATAATTCATTTAATATAAGTTATGAAAATGCAAGTATTTTGAATATAAATGTTGATACTTATTATAATTTTACAGAAAATGACAATTTGGGCATAGTAGTTGATTTGAATTTTACTAAGTTAGATACAGTAGGTCAAAATATTCCATATTTTTCGCCACTTAATCTAATGATATCATACAAAAGAAATTGGAATGATTCATTTAGTTCAAATGTCAATTTTAATCATTTGGGAAGTAGAACAACTAACTTAACCAATAATGTTACTGTAGAAAGTTTTAATGCTCTGAACTTGTTTTTAGAATATAAATTACAAAAGAATCTATTGTTTAATTTAAAGTTAAATAATATATTAAATAGTAAAATTTATATATGGAACAATTACATTGAAAGAGGGCTTTTCGCAAGTTTGGGAATAAATTGGCAATTTTGATACATAGTTTATAATAATTTTGATTACATAGTTTGATACAAAGAATAATTAATATCAATTACTTAATATTTTGATTAGCAAGTAGTTGGTATTTAGAATGGTAGAAATACTTAACACGACAATATAAATTTATGGCAATATTTGGAAATAATTCACTAAGACCAGAAGAAAAGGTTGGTGGATTTGAATCAGGTGTAGATGGCACAGGACTTTTTTCATTGAATGAGATGGAAGAATACCCTGGTATATTGCCAAATTTTGAATTTGAAGATCAGTCTGTAACGTCGATAATATTTGAGAAAGAAGGGAAAGATTTTACTTTTAAGCCTCAAAAAATTGAATTAACTCCTCAAGATAAAGTAAAACCAATAATAAACTTAAATCTTGATAAAAAAGAAGAACAAATTGATATCGAAGGCGAGAGTTTCTTTAAACAATCAAAAACAGAATTAGGTGAAAGCGAATTAAGTAATTATAAAAACAATTTTGATAAAGATACATTTGATGAAGAATACGGTGATGATAAATATGATTTTACAAAAGAAGAAAATTTAGATAATAGATTTAATGTTAGTAAAGATGATAATGAATATGTAGATGATGAATTAAAAAGTATTTTAGAAGGTAGTATCGGTCGCAAAGATGTCAAAAAAAGCAAACCTACTTTAGATGATTTGAGATATGATGAAGTATCAGGTAAAGATGAAGCTGATAAGTTAAATAATGATAATAACGAAGCAATTGATGAGTTAAAGAATGAAACAATGGATTCTTTTTTTGATTTTAGTTCAATAAATGCAGACAAACCTTCACAATTTAATTCGGGTGATGAAGAGATAAAAAGCGAAGAAGAATTAGAAGAGAAAAAGAAACGTAAAAAAACGCCTCTTTGGTTATTTTCATTGTATTTATTTGCTGGTGCATTAGTGTTAACAGCAATATTGGGTTTAGTTTTTTGGAAAGTTATTAATAAAAAATTTAATTTTGATGGGAAACAAGACTCAACTAAACTTGAAAAAGTAATTACACTGCCTGTGATTAAAAACAAAAAAGAATATCCTGAGAAAAAATCAAGACATACTGAATTAGTTGCAGAAAATGATGACGTCAAAGTTGAATTAAAGGTTGAGATAAAACCTGAAAAAGAGAGTGATACTTCACACGGTGATTCACATAGTAATGGTGATGACAATTCACACGGTAAAGTAAAAGATAATAAATTAGATTTACATAGTACAGATGAAAAAACAAAAATTGAAACAAAAATCACATTTAAAGATAAAAAAGAAAAGACTAAATCAATTGACAATAAAGTAGCTCATTCATCTGCTCACTCTAAAGATCACTCATCTGATAATATTGGTCAGAAAGAAGATTCTCACAGTTTTTCTAAAGATAATGCTAAAAAAGAGATTAAAATAGATGTTAAAAATCCAATTGATAATTCTAAATTTAGTATTAAAAAAGACAATTATTTAGAAGAAGAAAAGAAAACAGAAAGTTTAAGAGATATTAAAAAAGATAAAATTGATAAATCGGATAAATCAGATAAAGTTTATAACAATAATTCGGATAAGTCAGAGAAGTCAGAGAAATCTAAAGACTTGGCAAAAACAAATAATATTGAGAATAAAATAAAAAGTGAAACCTATATTGACAGTAATAAAAATGAAAATGTAGAAGATGATAAACCAGAATATTCTGTCCAAATTTATTCTTCATTATCAAAAGCTGATGCTCAAGATATGTTAAAGAAACTTAATTCTTATGGCGTCAACGATGGGTTTATTATTACTCAAACTGTAAGAGATGAATTATGGTATAGAGTAAGATATGGTAAATTTAATTCTAAAGATGAAGCAAAAAATAATGCAAGTAAATACGGATTTAATCAAATTTGGATAGATAGAGTAAAATAGTTAAAATATTATAAAATAATATTATGTATTCATATTATTTTATAATTTAAAATTTAACTTGCTTTATTACGTTGTTATTTTTTGATGAATAGAGTAGTGTAGACCTAAAAAGATTAAAGACTTAAGCTTCTTTTTCTTTTATACAATAGCTTTGGGGGAGGCGCTTGTGTACCAAAACAAATTTAATTCAAATAAAATAAATCAATCGAGATTATCTGAGGGTGGTATTAATATAAAATTACCTTGGGATAGTAATACAGCAAAAGGATTTTTTGCTGCCATTATGATATTATTATTATTATTCTTTATTTCCCCACTACTCAATATTACCGACCCTCCAATAATACGGGAAATTAAAACTATACCTATAGAACTATTGATTTTAGGTTCTGGAGATGGTACTGGTCTGAGAAAAGGAAACTTAACCGAAGAAGGTAAAAAAGGTAAAGGCGAAAATCCAACAATTAACATTGAAGACGCACAAAAAACTCCCAAAGATGCAAATAATAAGAAATCAACTACTACTAATACTGATATTGCAGATACATTTTTACCTAAAAAAGAACTTTCTGGTGCCAAAAATAACACGAATGTTACTGGTGATGACAATAAAAATGTCGGTGATAATAAAAATGGTGATGACTTTGGTTCTGGTTTGGGTAGTAATGGCAAAGGAAAGGGTGCAGGAGATGGATTTGGAGATATTGATTGGGGTGGAGGCGGAAATCGTATTGTATTACACAAACCGTTACCCAAATTCCCTAATAGTGTCAAAACATCTGGTCAAATTGTATTGAGATTTAAGGTGTTGCCAGACGGAACAGTTACAAGCGTTGTCCCAATACAAAAGGCTGATCCAGAATTGGAACAAGCAGCAATAGAAGCATTGAAAAAATGGAGATTTAATCCACTTAAAGAAGACTCACCCATAATGATAGGCACTATTCCTCTTACTTTTATACTTAGATAATATTATTTTTGGAATAATTAAGCAGTATTAAATAGTTTTAAATAGTAATAAATCATCTTTTGGAGATTTTTTAGAATATTTTATGTTGATATTAAATTAATTCACTAATTTAATTCATT
>JBDNHS010000631.1:0-8146 GCA_041688685.1 Kapaibacterium sp. (SeqCode) | reverse complement strand
CTTCAATATCATCTATACAATAAACTTTATCGGGCTTCCCATCTTCAAACTCCACCTTAATTTTATTGCAGGTATTTAATTTTGCATCTGCAATTCCTTGATTTTCGCCCAAAAAATACAAACTTTTTGCATTGCCATCACTAAAGATATAATCTAAAGTATTTTTAGTTTGGACAGTTTTGAAAGAAAATTCGATATTATTGCCACTTAACTGATTAACAAAACTTTTGTTTACCGAGTCTTCGATAGCCACAGTAAGAGCATTGCCGTTTGATAAAATTTTGGATAATTTGTTATCATTCAAGTATATTATTATAGAATCGCCATAAAGTTGATTTTCGCCATACCAAACAATTGGATTATGCAGAAGTTTGATTATCCCTTTGAACTTATCAAAAAATGTCGTGTCAGCTTTTGCAGTTATTTCATTAGTATTTATTACTACATTCCCAATAAAATTATATATTTGAGTAGTATCATTTTCCAAAACATAGATGTAGTCGGAGCTTATTTTTGTAGTATCAAATTCTAATTTATATGGGTCGGTTTTATTTGTATCAATTTTATATAAAATAGAGTTACCATTTGCCTTTGTAAATCCATCAGCTTTGCTTCTAATTACTGTGTCTGCATTCAGTATTGCATTGTCTAATTTGCCAAACAAAAAAACATTTCCATAAGCCTCTATATCTTTTACACTTTTGTAATAATTCAAAGAATTGGAGTAAAGTTTGAGCGTATCATCTTCAACAAAAACTTTATTTTTGAAAACTGCATATTGATTTTCAGTATAGTATATTCCTTCACTTGCTGTAAGTTTTGTATTATTTTGTAAAATTTTGACATCACCCCAAGCGTTCGAGACCTTTGTATTTCCATCGTATTTGGCATATTTAGAATACATTTTCATATCATTTTGTTGTAATACTACATTACCACTAAGTTCAGATTTGTTTTCTTTCAAGTAATATTTAGCAAAATCACAGTTAATTTCGACATCGCCCTGAATTAACTTCACATTGCCATAATAATCTCGAATTGGTCCCAATTCATTATCATTAAAAATCAAACTATCTGCATAATAATAAACAGGAGTTCTACTGAATATAGTTTTATAATCAGTGACAAATATCGCTATTAAATAAAACATTACAGCAGTTAATAATTTATACTTTTTATCTATGATTATATTTTTATTTATATGTTTAATATCGCTTTTGATGATATGTTCTTAAAATATTATTTATTTTTTTTCAACTAAGCTTTTTAATTTGTTTAGAGATTTTTTGAATTGTTCGCTATAAATACTTTCAGCCATCGTACCCATAATTCGAGCAATTGGATTATTGCCCAATTCTCTAATGTGAGTAAGTGTTAATTTCGTAGTTGTATCTTTTGGATTAAATTCCATTTCATATTTTCCCGGCGAAATATCACTACCACTATTCCAAACCAAATTAAATTCAATTAATTTATTGGGAATATAATTAGTGAGCAAAATACTATTTTCTTTAGCCTCTTTATGCCCCCAATATATTCTCCCACCAACTCCAGAGTCTTTTTCGCCAAAAGAGATATTTAGAGTTGAGTCAATTATTTTCCACTCGTTCCAACTTTCCCATTCTTTGAGGTCTAGAATTTTTTCTTCGATTTCTTTAGGATTAGACTTAATTTTAGTGCTTTCACTGATGGAAATTTCACTTGGCAAAGTAAAAGAAAACCCAACTCCAGCAATCAACAAAATCAAAATAAAAATTAGAATATATTTCATAACGTAAAGTTTTATGTATTAAAAGTTAATTTTTAACATTTTTTAATTAGTATATACGTTAAAACAAAAAATAATATTTTAAATATTTCATAATATTTACTCATCTATTATTTTAACGATAACTAAATTACAATAAATTTCGTTTCAAATTATAATTAGTTCAATAATTAGTTCAATAATTTAATTTAACTTTATAATTCAACAAATCGTAGAAATATAACTTAATATGAAAAAAATCAACTTAATTCCTTTACATATTTCATTTAAAATTTCAATTTTATTAATTGCTATAATTTTAGTTAATTATCCTGCAAAAAACCAGTCATCCAAAAATTATAATGGGGAAGTGGAAACTATTGTCAATGATAGTAGATTTAGGATGGTACAAACTTATATGAAGAATGGCGATTATCTTCAAGCAGAAGAATTGATTGCCCAACTTTATACAAACGAAAAGTCAACGCCTGTTATCGTTGAATATATAAAAGTCCTCGAATTGCAAAAAAAATACTCCAAAGCAATTGAAGTATTAGAGAATTATGAGAGTTTATTAGATAAAAAAAATAATTCGAATAAAGGGCAACTAACTTTTGAAATTAGACCAATTTTAGCGAAATATTATTGGCTTAATGGCAAAAAAGAAATTGCAGAAGAAATTTGGTCTAAAAGTATAGACGACAACAAAAATAACCCATATATTTACGAATTAATAGCAGACATTCAGTTAACTCTTCAATTACCAGAAAAAAGTGCTAATACTCTAATAATTTCAAGAAAGAATTTAAGTTTGCCGTATTTATTTGGTGAAAAAATAATTAAAATTTATGTATCGAGTAATTTATTTGAAGATGGTATCAAAGAGATAATTAATTTATTTGATTACAATAATAATAACAGAAATGGCAACGAAGAAGAAATTAATGATGATGTTTTTGGTACTATAATTTACCGAAACCAACAACCAATAGGTAATAACAACAACGGAAAAACAACTGCCGAGCAGTTTGTGATTGAAAACAATTCAAGATTAAACTTAAATTCTGTCAAGGGTAGAATTTCTTCATTTCCAATTACCGAAAAAAGTAAAATGATTTTTACTGATTATCTTGAAAGCTTATCCAACAAAAACGAAAAAAATGTATATGTTCAAGATTTATATGCTTGGTATTTAAAGTCTATAAATTCCAAAGATGTTTTCGATGTATATATTAAGTTAGATAAAATCAGAAATACCCAAGGTCGAATGCTTTTGCAATTAGCCGATGAATCAAGAATTGATACTAACTTTACTCTCGCACTTAAATCTTATGAATATGTATTGGATTTGGGCAAAAAATTACCAAATTATCAAAATGCCTTATTCGGTTATATTTTGACCAAAGAAAAAGTATTATTCAATAAATATAAAAGTGATAACTTCGAGAATTTTGAGAAAGTAGAAGTAAAGAGTAGTTTTGATAAAATAATCAATGATTATTTAGATTTTTTGAAAGAAATACCAAATAGTAATAATTCTGTAGAAGCCAAATTCAATATTGCTAATATCTATAAGATTACAAAAAGATATGACTTGGCACAAAATGAATATGAAAACATAATTAAAACCTACGCCAAAACTGGTGGGGTAGGCAAGGCATACTTAGAATTAGCTGACCTGTTTATCTACAAAGGCGATTTGAATGGTGCCGAACTTCAGATAAATTCATTGTTCAAATCAAGTCGATTAGACCAAGAGACTATGGATTTGGCAATGTTTAAAAGAGCGAATTTGCTTTTCTATAAGGGAGAAATACCAAAAGCAGATTCTATTTTTAAGCAGTTGTCAAACTCAACTGACAAAAACATTTCAAATGATGCTCTGGAAAATAGTTTTTTGATTCAAAAAAATGAAAAATTCCCAACAGACCTCGTTACATTTGCAAAAGCAGAGCTGTTACAAATTCAAAATAAATACGATGAAGCAGTCGAACTTTTTCTGAAAATAAACGAAGATGCAACCGAAAAAGATATAGCGGAATTGTCGTTAATCGAAATTGCCAAAATCAAAACTAATCAAAATAAATTAGTGGAAGCTATTGGATTTTTGGATAAAGTAGAAAAGCGAAATATTTATTCAACTAATAATGATACTGCTTTATTATTAAAGGCAAAAATACAAATTAGCTTAAATCAAAAAAATGAAGCGGTAGAAACTCTAAAAATAATATTGAACAGATACCCATACACAATATATTTGCAAGAGGTTAGGGAGTTGATTAGAAATTTAAGAGATAATAGTTAATTTAACAGTTAATTTATAATTTTAGTAGATAATGGACAATTGAAATTATAAGTTTAAAAATAAAAAATGCTAACTTTAGATATATTTGTATCGCAAGTTAGCATTATTTATAATAAATCAGTAAAATTATTAAACAGTTAAACTTTAACTCTTGTTTATTAATTTGATAATAAACTTTTTGAAATAATTAATCTTTGAATTTCGCTTGTACCTTCATAAATTTCACAAATTTTGGCATCTCTGTAATATCTTTCAGCTCTGAAATCTTCTGTGTATCCATATCCGCCGTGTATTTGGATAGATTTGTTCGCACAGAACATTGCGGTTTCAGAAGCATCTAATTTTGCCATAGCCGCCTCTCGAGAGTAATTCATTCCAGCATCTTTCATTTTGGAAGCTCTCCAAGTCAACAAAAACGAAGCTTCATATCTAACCCACATATCAGCAATCATCCATTGAATTGCTTGAAAATTAGAAATTGGTTGGTTAAATTGAAATCTTTCTTTTGAGTATTTAATGGCGTCTTCAATAGCCGCTCTTGCAATACCCAATGCTTGTGATGCAATTCCTATTCTACCGCCATCAAGGGTTACCATAGCCATTTTAAACCCTTTGTTGTGTTCGCCCAACATATTTTCTTTTGGCACTCTTACGTTATCAAGAATAATCTCTGCAGTTGATGAACCTCTAATACCTAATTTTTGTTCGATTTTACCAATTTTATACCCTGGTGTACCTGCCTCAACGATAAATCCAGTAACCCCTTTTGTTTTTAATTCTGGTTCAGTTGATGCCAACAAAACAAATATGTCCGCTTCTTTGCCATTTGTAGCAAAAATCTTAGAACCATTTAGTATCCATTCGTCTCCATCTAAAACAGCAGTAGTTTTAGTGGCTCCAGAATCAGAACCGGCACTCGTTTCGGTTAGCGAAAAGCTACCTATTTTTTTGCCACTTAGTAAATCTGGTAAGTATTTCATTCTTTGTTCTTCAGTACCAAATCTAAATATGGGGTCGCAAACCAATGAAGAGTGAGCCGAGATTATTACACCAGTAGATGCACAATAACGCGATACCTCTTCGACCGTAAGCATATAAGAGACAAAGTCCATTCCGGCACCACCATATTTATCAGGATATGCAACGCCCATTAATCCCATTTCAGCAGCTTCTTTGATAACCTCTGCTGGGAACATGTGATTTTTATCTACTTCATTTGAAATAGGGTCAATTTTTTCCTTTGCGAATTTACGAACCATATCTCTAAGCATTAATTGCTCTTCGGTCAACAAATAATCCATTTAATTTTCCTTTGCTATAATTTTATTTTATTTACAATCTAATAAACAACAATCTTTAGAATTAGTTACTTAATTATTTGTCTGATTTTACAATAGATTAGATTTTTGTTATTTAATTCTCTAACAATTCTTTTTCTTTTGTAATTATATCCCACAACATATACTTTAGTTTTTCGATATTTAACTTCATAACAGAAGAAATTATTAAGTGATCTGCGTCTTTTTCAATTGATTTTTTCTCTACAATCTTCTCTAACTTTTTCATTGTTTTTGGGTCAATGGTATCACATTTACTGATACAAATAATTCTTTTTTTGTGAACCATATCAGGATTATATTTTTTCAGTTCTTTGTTCAAAACTTTATAATCTTTTTTGATATTTTCACTATTAACATCTAACAAAAATACCAAAACTTTTGTTCTCTCCACGTGTCTCAAAAATTGATGTCCAAGTCCTTTTCCATCGCTTGCCCCTTCGATTAATCCAGGAATATCAGCCATAGTAAATGATTTATAATCTCCAACTTTTACTATACCCAAGTTAGGAACTAAGGTTGTAAATGGATAGTCAGCTATTTTGGGCTTCGCCTCCGACATAACAGAAATCAAAGTAGATTTCCCAACATTTGGATAACCAACTAACCCAACTTCTGCTAATAGTTTTAATTCTAAAACTACATTTAATAATTGACCTGGAATTCCAGGTTGTGAATATCTTGGTGCTTGATTTGTAGATGTTGCAAATTCTGCATTACCTCTACCACCTTTACCACCTTTTAGTAATATTACTTTTTGACCTTTGACTTCCAAATCAGCTATAATCTCGTCAGTTTCTGAGTCTTTAATAATTGTACCAACTGGAACTCTGATTGTGGCACTTTTGCCATCTTTACCAAACTTTTTATTAAATGAGCCTGCAATTCCGTCCTCTGCATAATACTCTCTTTTGTATTTAAAGTCCAAAAGTGTATTTAATTGATGATCTGCAACGAAAATAACATCTCCGCCTTTACCACCTGTACCACCATCTGGTCCACCTTTTGGTGCGAACTTTTCTCTTCTAAAACTTACATGTCCACGTCCACCATCGCCAGATTTAATTTCTACATTAGCTATATCTATAAATTTCATTAAAAAATTTTACCTTCTACAAAATGATTTTTTATTACTACAAACTTTTTTTAGTAATACAAAAAGTACCTTTATTAATTTGATTTGTTAAAATTAACTTAAATTTACCTAAATTATCTTATCCAAATCTTCCAAACTATCAACTCCATCAATTTCTAAATCAGAATTATTCTTTTCCCGAGATTCAATACCCAAAAGACTTTCATCAAGATTACTAAAATCTATATTATTATAGTCTTTATGTTCCAAATTAAGTAAGTCTTCTAAATTGTCAAAATTTATATTTTCATCTTCACTCTTTTCAATATCTTCTTCAATATCTAAATCTATATCTTCTTTTATATCATCATTTGATATTCCTACATTTTCTTTGGCATCAAGTTCATCAAAATCAGAACTTACATTTACTTTTGAATTAATATCAGAATTAATTTCAGTATCAAGTTCAACAAAGTCTGTATCAACTTCAGCATCAAAATCAGAACTTACATTTACTTTTGAATTAATATCAGAATTGATTTCAGTATCAAGTTCAACAAAGTCTGTATCAACTTCACTATTAAAATCAGAACTTACATTTACTTTTGAATTAATATCAGAATTGATTTCAGTATCAAGTTCAACAAAGTCTGTATCAACTTCAGCATTAAAATCAGAACTTACATTTACTTTTGAATTAATATCAGAATTGATTTCAGTATCAAGTTCAACAAAGTCTGTATCAACTTCAGCATTAAAATCAGAACTTACATTTACTTTTGAATTGATATCAGAATTTATTTCTGTATCAACTTCAGCATCAAAATCAGAACTTACATTCACTTTTGAATTAATATCAGAATTAATTTCAGTATCAAGTTCAAAAACTTCAGTCTCAAAATCTTGTTCAGATATTTCTTCTATATCAATTTTATTATTACTTTCTTTTTCCATATTATCAATTTTGTTTGTTTCTCCAATCTCATATCCACTAAAATCATCATCTAAACTAAAGTCATTATTTACAGAAATTGAGTCAATTATCTCAATCAATAAAGATAATAATGTTGTTTTATCTATATAAATTAATTGTTCTTGATTATATTTATTTTCTAATAATTCTACAATAGGAGTCAGATTTTTGTCATCAAAGAACAACATCAAAGCTTCTGTCGGTACTAAGTTTTCGTTAGTATTTTCATCAATTATATTAAATAAATCAAAAATCGGAACAACTAAATCCAAAAATTCTTTGGCGTTCATCTCCAAAATCAACTTTTCATCAATCTCTTTAATCAAATTTTTAAATTGAGTTTTGGAAATTGTTTCCGAATCAAATGATATATTCAACAATTCCAACTTTATTCCTTCAATCAATTCGCCATATTCAAAGAAATTTGCTAACTTATTATTAACTACTTTTATTACCAAATTCTCTTCATTTCGAGATATAGACAACAAAGTAAATCTGAGTCTTAACAAAAAATTAAAATGCAAATTTATAATTTTGGATATAATTTTTTTCAATTGAGTTGACTTAAAAAAACGTCTTTCCAAAAAAAACGTATTTAGAGAAGAAAATAGCTCAAGCGAGTCTTCATCTTCAAAATTATAATACTCTTTTTGTTGTAATGAATCTATATCAGATTCAATCTTTAATTTGAATAAATATTTTAAATTTT